>JAUSMG010000018.1 GCA_030645295.1 Saprospiraceae bacterium
TGTAAAACCTTGCATTGCTGAGGTGGAAAACCATTGGGATATTGTGCAGCACGAGACCTTCGCGCCGATCCTCTACCTGATCAAATACAAAGCTATTGAGGAAGCCATTGCCCTGCAAAATGCTGTGCCACAGGGACTTTCGTCGGCCATCATGACCACGAACCTGCGGGAAGCGGAGCTTTTCCTATCCGTCAACGGTTCCGACTGCGGCATTGCCAATGTGAACATCGGCACCTCTGGCGCTGAAATTGGCGGTGCATTCGGCGGTGAAAAAGAAACCGGCGGTGGCCGCGAATCCGGCTCCGATGCCTGGAAAGCGTATATGCGCAGGCAGACGAATACGATCAATTATTCTGAGTCTTTGCCCTTGGCGCAGGGGATTAAGTTTGATTTTTAGGGAGGGTTGAGCAAAATTTCCCAGCCATGTCGCCAGCAGAAAAACTTTACCACGAAATAGCCGCTGAACTTCCCGACGCTACCGAAAGCAAAATGTTTGGTGCAAAATGCCTCAAAGCCCCCAACGGCAAAGCGCTTGCGATGTATTGGAAGGATTGCATGGTGTTCAAACTCACGGGCGATGCTGCCACGGATGCGCTCAGTCTGGACGGCGCACAGGTATTCGCACCCATGGATAACCGTACAATGAACGGCTGGTTTCAGGTGCCGTTTGATTATGCTGAACGTTGGAAAGGATTGGCCGAGGAAGCATTGGCATATGTCCGAGAGATAAAAAAGTAGTTATAGTTCATCGTTCATCGTTCATATTTCCCCTTGGTTTTCAACTCCCTCACTTTCCTGGTTTTTATTGCCCTCTTTTTTCCGCTCTACTTCGGCACGAAAGGGCGGGCCAGGACCTGGGTATGCCTGCTGGCGAGTTACCTTTTTTATGGTTGGTGGGATTGGCGTTTTCTTTCGCTCATCGTATTTTCGACGGTGATGGACTGGTGGTTTGGTCTGTGGCTCAGTTACTTAGACCGCCCCTCTGAGCTGCGGGAACGCTGGAAAAACGGTAGTCCGGTGCTCCGGTTTTTTGGCCGGATAACGGAATGGTCTGCCTCCTGGGGCATGGAACGCAAGGCGGTGCTGGTATTTAGCATGGTGATGAACCTTGGCTTTCTGGGCTTTTTCAAGTACTTCGGTTTTTTTGCCGACAACCTTGCCTCGCTGATCAGCTCGCTGGGCATGACGCCTTCCTGGACGACCCTGAACATCATCCTCCCGGTAGGCATTTCATTTTACACCTTCCAGAGTATGTCGTACACCATTGACGTGTACCGACGCGAGATCGAGTGGGAGCCTTCGCTGCTGAAATTTGCAACGTTTATCGCTTTGTTCCCGCAACTCGTGGCGGGCCCCATTGTACGCGCAGCGGATTTTTTGTTCCAAATGAAGGAGGAGAAAAAATTTGAGTGGCGACTTTGGCATTCGGGTCTGGGGCGGGTCCTGTGGGGTTTTTTCAAAAAAATTGCGATCGCAGATTCGCTGGCGCCCTTTGTGGACCAATGTTTTAATGCACCAGAGACTTTTGGTTCGATGCACCTGCTCATTGGAGTGGTTTTTTACTCGTTTCAGATTTACTGCGACTTTTCCGGCTACTCCGACATTGCCATCGGGCTGGCGCGGATGATGGGCTATCATTTTCCGGAAAACTTTCGAACTCCCTATTTCTCGCGAAGTTTCAGCGAGTTCTGGACGCGCTGGCACATTTCACTGTCCTCCTGGTTGCGCGATTATCTCTACATCCCGCTCGGCGGGAACCGGGGTGGAAAAATTGCGACGTATAAAAACAACATGCTCACCATGCTGCTCGGCGGACTCTGGCATGGAGCGAATTGGGCCTTTGTTTTCTGGGGATTTCTGCACGGGCTTTTTCTGATTGCGCAGCGTGCGGTCGCGCCCGTGTGGCGTCGTGTGGTGCGGGCATTGCGGCTGCCGGAGTTCGTTTCGGGCGGCGCCGAAATGGCGACGGTATATGCGCTCACGCTCCTGGCCTGGGTCTATTTCCGCAGCGGCAGCATCGGACTGGCGGGGGGAGATAGTTTTGCTACGGCGAATGCGGTGCTGGGAGGAATTGTCTCCGGCGAGGGCTTTTCCTTTAGTGCCGTGATCAATAAATTTCAGGTGATCAAGGGCGTGCTGCTCGTCGGAATTTTGCTTGCCGTAGAAGTCTCGAATTTCCGGTTTAAATGGAATGAACGCCAGGTGGAGCGGCCTGTATTGCGTCTGATCTTGTTTGCTTCGGTCTTATGGTTAATTGCGTTTTTTGGGAGTTTTGGGGCGAATGCGTTTATTTATTTTCAGTTTTAGGAGTTCTCACACAACGTCACAACGAATTGAGATCTTAAAAGATAACATCGTTGTGTCGTAGTGGAGTTCGCCTCAAACAGCTGCTTTGCTCCTTTCACCTTAGAAAAACTGCTGTACTTGAAAAGTACAGTTAATGGCAGCATCTATGTAAGGTAAGATTTAAGCGGCTATATTGAGTTCTTGAGTTATAATATTTAGTTCTTTGATAGACTTTTGGATTTTTTTGAGGGTGGCAGCCCTCCTTCGTGCACATATTAGGATTAGCAATGTGTTTTTATGTTGACTTGTCATAAGTTGACTATAATTGCTTGGCGCTTAGCGAAGAAGCGGTTTGTGAAGCACTGAAACCACTTTTTACAAAAACCTGTTAGCAGATGGTTTTCTCATTTTATCGTCAGATCCTTATATCCAATTTAACTCTGTTTACTTCTTTAAATCTGTAAACAATGACCGAAAAAGTGTTTGGGAGCCTATGGTCAACCGCTAACTCTGTCCACTTTGACAAACAAACCTGTTTCTTGACATTTCACTTGTCCTTTTACAGAGTTCTTGTCAAAAAAATCTTGTTTTGCCGCTTTAATATCATTGTGAATTGAATTCCTACAGGCAACATAGAATAGTTTTTCAGGTGTATATTTTGTATTGTTAATTATATACTTTCTGTCTTATTTTAAATAGTTTTCTCATTATTGTGGGCGGATTCAAGTTTCAAATGCAACAGATTTAGTTTTCTACCCCCGCCACCGCTCCAAATGCTTCTTCACCCCCTCCTTGTTCTCCCGATAAACCTTAGCGCCGCGGGTAGCCGTAACAATGCTGCAAGGCACCTCCCGAGCTACCTCCCGCTGCGAATAGCCCCGGTCGAAAGCTTCAAAAATGCGCCAACGCTCCATCATCATGGCGCGTTCATTTTCAGTAAAAGTGAGTTGGAGCAGCTCATTGAAATCACTTTCGTTGAGCGTGGATTGGAAAAGTTGATGTAACATAATACGGGAAAGGCGAGAAATTATGGAATAAAAGAAAGGCGAATTTCGGGAGGATTTTTGAATTTTCACTCAAATGTAATACCTCGCAATGAGCTGACAAAAGATAGAACACCGATGACGCGGATGAGACACGGATTTTCAACTTTTGAGATAAAATTGGGTTTTTTGCAACTAATAACTTGTAATATTTTTCAATCGCGTTGTTTTGTTCCATTACAAAGCTTTATTTTGTCATTTAAAATAGGTCAGCCAGGCGCCATCGCAGATGTGGAACCAGCTTGGGCTTCGACCTACTCTACAGTCGTTACATCACAGCATTGTATGAACCGGGCACCATGGAATATATCCTGTACTATGTGACGGGCATTCTTACAGGGCGCGACGGGAAGGTGGCCGAGGCAGAGGGCGTGGATCCGGTTTCTGTCGACTATGCTGACTATCAGGATAGTCTGCGCACGGAAGGGAGTTTCACCGGGACGGCGGTTTTGGAGAAAACTGATCTTGGGATCATTTCCGCCGTGAAAGATCCTGCTGTCTTGGGTTAGTCCAACGCCAATCACTTTTCCTGAAAGAAGGTTTTCAGGTATTTCAGTGGCCCGTCACCTCCCTGGCATCGGGCATGTATCTTTTAAAATTACAATTGCCAGAACAATCGATTGGCTTGGGCAAAATGGTAAAACTGTAAATTTAATTCCACCAGACCTTATCCCCCCGCAAGCGTTGAATTCTGAAAAATTTGACAAAAGCATTACTTTTTATTTTGCGTTATGTAGATAGAGTCCAGATAAAAACAGGACATTTGCCCTTCGAAAATAAAATCCCGGACAGATTGGGTTTGAGCCCAAGCAAAACACCATCAGATCGTACACACATATAAACAAATAGACACCATGCTCAAGTTTCTCCACCACAGCGTATCCATTCTTGTGATCACCTTGCTCCTCACCGCCTGCGGTGAAAAAGACAAAGCTCCCCTAACCATTCCTGCTGCCTACGACGGCACATCATTTTCAGCCAATAACACCACCCAAGATGCCGTCCGCAGCCAATTGGAAGCACTTGTAACCGAAATCAAAAATGGCCGCAATGCAGGTACGATTGTGGAATATGCCACACTTTTAGCCTTATACGCTTCGGGCGATCCCAGTCTGAAAAGCATCACTACGCCCTACTATGCGGGCCGCTTAGAGGGCACAGGCAACTGGCTGGATGAATTGGCCAAAGCCAGCGGAGGCGCCTATACCCTGGGTACCCCCACTGGGCAAGGTGGTACTTTTGGCGGGTATCTTTTTGACGAAAATGGCCTGGAACATGAGCAATTGGTGGAAAAAGGACTCTTCGGTGCAGCTTTGTACAACCACGCAGTTTCGCTCATGCAAGGCTCCATGACACCCGCCACGGCCGACCAATTGCTGCGCATTTTTGGCGCGCACCCGGATTTCCCGAATACGCCTACCGCTGCCAATGCCGCCAACCCTGACAAATTTATGGCCAACTACGCTGCCCGCCGCGACAAAAACGACGGCACCGGTCTGTATTCGCAGATGAAAAATGCCTTTATTAAACTGCAAGCGGCTTTGAAGGCAGGCGACGACTACAATCAGGAGCGCGACGAGGCACTTGTTGCCCTTCGTGAAAACTGGGAAAAAGTGAATGCCGGAACGATGATCAACTACTGCCATAGCGTCATCTCGACCCTAAGCGCTACCAATCCAACCGATGCCCAAAAGGCAAGTGCCTTGCATGCATACAGCGAATGTGTCGGTTTCATTCACGGCTGGCGTACCATTTCACCCGACAATAAACTGATCACCGACGCGGAAATTGACGAAATTCTGGTATTGTTCAACGCACCATTCAATGGCACCCCGGCTTCCTTTAAATTTGCGACCGATCCGATCAATGAGCTCCCCAAATTGACGCAGGTTATCACAAAATTAAAAACGAAATACGGCTTCAGCGATCAGGAAGTGGAAGACTTCAGACATAATTGGGTGGCAGTACAGGGGCGTTAATTTTTTTTCTCCATTTTTTATTCCAGCATAAGAATGTCTTATAAAACCACATTTCTAATCTCCTTGATACTTGTCTTGGCTGCGGGCTGCGACAAAAAGGGGAAAGATCCGGTCAATACCTTCGATCGAGAAGCCATGTTGCGCAACTATGCAGATAACCTGATAGCACCGGCATTTGGGAGCGTTCAGTCTAAATTGGGCAACCTGAAAGTGGTCGCAGATGGGTTCAATATTGTGCTTTCAACAGAGGTGCTGGAAGTACTACAAGCCGGATGGGCGAGCGCATATACGGAGTGGCAGTATGCAAACGCTTATAATTTCGGACCTGCCGGGGAAGTTGGCTTGCGTAAAGGCCTGATCGAAGAAGCGGGTACTTTCCCAACCAGCGAGTCCAAGATCGAGTCGGTCATTGCTGCCGGCGCCTGGAACCTCAATGATTTTGACCGTGATGCGCGTGGGTTTTTAGCCATCGAATACCTGATTTTTGGGAAAAACCAGAGCAAGGATGAGATCGTTGCAGCATTCGCAAACAGCGCTTCCCGCCGTGCCTATTTGTCGGCACTGATCCAAAACCTGCACGATCGGGTGACTGAGGTAAAAACAGCCTGGAATGGTTCATATAGCGCCCAGTTCATCCAAAATGACGGTACCGACGTTGGCAGCAGCACTGCTCAGCTCTATAATGAGTTTGTACGGAGTTATGAATCCATCAAAAATTTCAAACTCGGATTGCCGCTCGGAAAACGCCCCGGACAAACGCAGGCTGAACCGCAGCTGGTGGAGGCGTATTACAGTGGCCACACCCTGACCGTGCTGAAAGCCCATGTAGCAGCCATTGAGGATATTTGGCTTGGGCGCAGTAGAAGTGGTCAGGATGGCATAGGTTTTCGGGATTATTTGGATGCTGTAGAAGGAGGTAAAGACCTGATTGTCAGTACTGAAGCCCAGTTGAGTACATTGAAGGCAGCGTTGGCCAATGTACCTGAGTCCCCCACAGTTTCTGAACAAATTTTAGGCGATAAAGCCTTTTTGGAAGCTCTTTATGTGGAATGCTCCAAAATGACCCGCTTTTTCAAAAGTGATATGTCGTCGTTGC
>JAUSMG010000020.1 GCA_030645295.1 Saprospiraceae bacterium
AACTGAACAACAAAGTAAAGACCCATGCACGAAATTATGAGGAAGTTAGTGTGTTATACGCTGATTTTGTAGGGTTAAGCCAAATTGCAGAAAAACTCACCCCGCAGCAACTCGTGACGGAACTGGACACCTGCTTCCAGAAATTTGATGAGATCATGGCCAAGTACGATTTGGAAAAAATTAAGACCATTGGGGATGCCTACATGTGCGCCGGGGGACTTCCCGATGGGGGCGGAGCACAGCTCCATGACATGGTCGATGCTGCAAAAGAGATGCAAGCCTGGTTATTAACCTGGAATGCAGGCCGTGAAAAAGCGGGTTTGCCGCGTTTCGATGCCCGGATCGGCATTCACCGCGGGCCCGTGGTAGCCGGGGTGGTTGGTTCCAAAAAATTTGCATTCGATATTTGGGGGGATACGGTGAACATCGCTGCCCGGGTGGAACAAGCCGGAGAAGGTGGTCGCATCAACATTTCCGGAGAGGCGTATGAGGACGTAAAAGATTCTTTCCCCTGCCATTATCGGGGCAAAATTTCGGCGAAGAATAAGGGGGAGATCGATATGTATTTTGTAGAGGGCTGAAGTTGATTTTGAACGCTCTTTTTCGTACATTTGTAAAAAAACAACACAAACTTAGGCCGAATTAATGCGCATTACCCTTTCACAACTTAATCTCCACATTGGCAATTTCGAGGGGAACCTCGCCAAAATGCTCGCCGCAGTGGAAACGGCCAAAAGTCAAAAAGCCGATTTGATCTGTTTCCCGGAACTCGCAGTTTGTGGCTATCCGGCCCGCGATTTTTTTGAATTTGACGACTTCATACACCGCTGCCAGCATTCCATAAATGAACTCAGGAAAGTCAGTCATGGCATCGGTATTGTGGTTGGGTCGCCAAGCAGAAACCCGGTCGCAGCCGGTAAGGATCTTTACAACTCCGCTTACTTCCTGTACAATGGCGAAACCATTGGTATTCAACACAAAGCGTTGTTGCCGACCTATGATATTTTTGATGAGTATCGCTATTTTGAGCCGGCTACAGAATTCAAAACCATTGATTTTAAAGGCAAACGCATTGCCCTCTCCATTTGTGAAGACATCTGGAATGTAGGCAATGAAAATCCGCTTTACACCATCTGTCCGCTCGATGAGATGATGCCACAAAAACCGGATCTTATCCTAAATCTTTCCGCCTCTCCATTTAATTATGCCCACGCACAAATCCGCATTCAAATCGCTAAAGTGAATGTGCTGCGATACAAGATCCCAATGTTTTATACCAATCAGGTGGGTGGACAAACGGATGTGATCTTCGACGGCGGAAGTCTGGTTGTTTCCCCCAACGGGATGGTCTTCGACGAGATGCCGTACTTTGAGGAATGCCTGAAAACCTATGATTTAGAGGAAGTTGTGGCAGGAGACCGAAACCATGAACAGCCCAAAGATAAAATTCAGCTCATCCACGATGCACTTGTGGTGGGTATCCGGGACTATTTTCAAAAACTTGGTTTCAAAAAAGCAATTCTTGGCCTTTCCGGTGGGATTGATTCTGCCGTGACCGCTGTGCTCGCAGCAAAAGCCCTCGGCCCGGAAAACGTGAGTGTACTCCTGATGCCCAGCCAATTCAGCAGCGACCACTCCGTGGATGACGCACGGCAATTGGCGGAAAACCTCGGCATCCAGTACGACATTGTCGCCATCAAACCGATGTTCGATGCTTTTGAAACGGCGCTTGCTCAGCAATTTGCCGGACAGCCTTTCAACGTCACGGAAGAAAATATTCAAGCCCGGGTGCGTGGAACTTTGCTCATGGCAATGAGCAATAAATTCGGTCATATCTTATTGAATACCACCAACAAAAGCGAGATGTCGGTTGGTTACGGCACGCTCTATGGAGACATGTGCGGTGGCATCGCTGTACTGGGGGATGTGTACAAAACTGAGATCTATGAACTGGTAAAATACATTAACTCCCTCCCAATGGGGGAGGGCAGGGGTGGGGTTGTACCGCAAAATACCATTACCAAGCCTCCTTCCGCCGAGCTTCGTCCCGGTCAAAAGGATACCGACAGCCTTCCGCCCTACGAAATATTGGACCCTCTGCTTTTCCAGTATATCGAATGTCGAAAAGGCCCGAACGAATTGATCGCTATGGGTTTTGAAGCGTCCCTGGTGAAGCGGGTACTTCGGATGGTAAACATCAATGAATTTAAGCGGGAACAGGCTGCGCCGGTACTCCGGGTGAGTGCCAAGGCATTTGGAATGGGGAGGAGGATGCCGATTGTGGGGAAGTATCTTTCTTAAAATCCTCAACATCCAGACCAGACTACTGGACATTTTGACACTGGACGTTAGACACGGATCAACTTAGACTTTCTTACCCGGCATCTGTGAATCTACCTTGCGTGCATCGTTTTGCCGGGCTTTAATGACATTGATGTACTCACGGGCTTTTTTGTTGCCGTAATCTTGCCAGGATTTTGTCGCCCACTCCAGCGCCAGGGGTAAGTTTCCGCTGACCTCAGAAGCTACAGCCATATTGTATGCGGCTCGCCCGGCAGCTTTGCGGTTGTCACCCGCACTGGCAATCACCCTTTTCCACAACACGGTGGCATTTTCGATCTCTCTGTCTTCCAGATGGCGGGCGGCTTTTTTCATGTGGTCCTTGAACCCTTTGGCCTTGTGGTAATAAGCTCGGCTGATGTTGACATAAATGGGCGCGATGCGGGCGCCGTACTCGATGCCCACATTGTAGGCTACATCTCGGGTCACGTCCACTTGAGAAGGGAGATTGTTGAGTGATGCGCGTTCGGTGTTGCCGCTGCCAGTACGTTCAAGGTAATCATCCGTAACGTATTCATCCAGAATGATTTTTGACTTGGGATCGTACAGTCTCCAACCAATACGTACCCCCGTACGTTGCTGAGACTGGTAACTGGTGACGGTATATTTTTTTCCCGTTTTGTCTTTTCTGGTCTCCGTGTAGGGTCGGGCGCTACGTGAATTGTCAGAATCGAAGGACTCGATGGTCACGAGGGCACTGGTATTATAGTCGCGACAGATTTTGTCTACTTCGGCCCAATCCAGCGCTGGAGGCATACGGCCGCCTGCTTTACTGCCGGTCATTTCGATGCCGGTGGTTTTAACCTGAAAACGGGGGGTACGTGTAAGCGCGTTGGTGAGTCCGTCGACGGCAGTCTGGCGGCTGCGGCGGTCCTGACCAATTTGCTCTCCGGTTAGAAGCCCCTCCAGGAAGTTTGACCAGCCATTGGAAGGTTTACTGCGGTCCACAATGGCGACGGTGGTAATGTGTTCCGGCAGGGTCATTTGCGCGGGTTGCAATACGCGAAGGGTGGTATTGCGCGTGCATGCGCCCAGCGCGAGGGCAAGCAACAATGCTGCAATGTGAAGATGTTTTCGGATCATAATCGGTTGGTTTTGAATGACTGTTGACCTTTGACTATTGACTGTTGACCGTTGACTATTGACTGATAGGTTGGTATAGAATACGACTCATCCTCTAAGGTCAACAGTCAACGGCCAACAGTCAACGGCCAATAGTCAACGGCCAATAGTCAACGGTAACGGTCAACAGTTTTATCCTTTATACTCGCCCTGGATAGACGATTTTACGACGCGGATAAACGTTTTTTCGTCCACCATCAATCGGATCACGGGGCCGTCGATTTTTGTAATACGCCCGATTATTCCTGAATTGGTGACGACTTCCATACCTTCTTTCAGGCTTTCAACAAACTTTTGCTGGTCTTTTTGCCGCTTGATCTGTGGGCGGATAAGAAAGAAGTAAAAAACGATGATGATCAGAAATGGGAAAACCATCCCGAGCCATCCGCTGCCCGCTGCTGGTGCTTGTAATAGTGTGTGAAACATGGACTAGGTTGTTGATTTATGATGCGAAGCATGTGGCTGCGTTCGCGATCGTTGAATGGTTAATTTGATTGGGTTGGGTTTGTGCTTAGAAAAAGCGCACCCTGTTGAAACTCAACAAGGTGCGCAAAGGTAATTTTCTCTACGAAACGATACTATAACTTGAACACAGCATCTGCAATTCCAGTATTTAATTTGATTTCCGTTACGGCAACTTTGAAGGGAACAGGGAACGCCCCGCTGACGGTCATGCCGTGTGGCAATTTTACGCCACTCACCTCTTTGTAATCCATCATATCGATGATCTGGGTGCTTGGATTGCCATCCATGCCTTTCCCAGCGCTGATCTCGCGCACCTTAAGACTGGTTTTCGTGTCGTAAAATTCGGTGATCTTTTTCCCATCCGGCCGGATCACTTCGAGCACATAGGCATTGTTGCCATTTATCACTTCTATGCCTTTAAGTTCGAATTTGTAACCGTTTGATTTATAAGCAGCTTCTTTGCAAAACAAGGCCTGCTCTTTAAAATCATTTAATTGTTCGCCTTCCAAAGGCTCCACCTGCCCATTGGCTGATTGTGCGCCATTAATGCCATCAAATGATTGTTTGTTCATCGGCTGACCATTCATACTCATCTCCACGGCATATTTGTTTCGGTCTTTTTGATAGGTTTTTATTCCGAAAGCCATCCCCTGCAATTGCATGGTTGACGTGGATTGCATATCCTTGATCGTGTTGATCTTCGCACGTCCGCCAATGGCATTCAGGTAATCTTCCAACACTTGCTCGGCGGTCAGACCCTGGGGCAAAGTGGTGTTGGCCGATTTTACCGGATTGCCATATGCATCATAAAAATTGATCT
Organism: Saprospiraceae bacterium; assembly: GCA_030645295.1. GTDB lineage: Bacteria > Bacteroidota > Bacteroidia > Chitinophagales > Saprospiraceae > M3007. The sequence continues at coordinate 4,748 of JAUSMG010000020.1, forward strand.
TTCCATCGGCAGAAAATTGCTTCACACGTTCCGCTACTTCGTCTTTATTGCCGACCACCAGTATGTACGCCCGGTCAGCACGGATGTATTTTTGTGCCATGGCTTGTACCTCTTCAGCACTCACACTTTGAAGCACCTCGAGATACTTTTCGTAATAATCTGCGGGAAGCTTGTAGCGGGCAGTGTTTAAGGCAAACGTTGCTACCGTGCCAGGCTCTTCAAGGCTTCTGGCGAAATTGCCTGCCATTACATTTTTGACAACCTGTAATTCTTCATTTTCGACTTTTTCCACACCCAAACGGCGCATTTCTTTCAAGGCTTCAATGATACTACTGTCCGTTACAGTATTGCGAACACTGGCGGAGGCGTTAAAAAAGCCCACTAGTTTGTCAGGATTCAATGCACTGCCTGAACCATAAGTCCAACCATGACCTTCCCGAAGGTTGTTGTTGAGGCGACTATTGAAATAACCACCAAGCAGTGTATTGGCCACACGGGAGCGAATCACATCAGATGTACCAGGCTGTAATTCAATAGGGTAGGTAATATTGATCACTGACTGAACTGCACCAGGCTTGTGTACAAAATCCACCTGATTTTTTTCCGGGGCACGCGGGATCCCGTATTGATGTGTGGGAACCTCGGATTTGGCCCAATTGCCAAAGAATTGTCTGGCTTGTTTTTCAACCTGTGCTTTTGTCACATCGCCGGTCACCACCAGATAGGCTATATTGGGCTTGAAATAGGTGTTGTAATGATTTTTGATCTGCTCCAGATTGATTTTTGCAAGCGTCGCATCGGTCATGATTTCACCGTACGGGTGGTCTTTTCCATACCGGAGGATGTTGGCAACCAGGCCTGCTATCGCATTGCCATCGTTCTTTTGAGCAGCAAGTCCACTCTCTGCGCGCTTCTTCGATTTATCCAGTTCTTCCTGTGGAAAGACCGGGTTGAGCAATACATCAGACAAAATGTCCAGCAATTTGTCACTGTGTTTACTGAGGCAAGTCCCGTTAACGCCATTCGCATCGGAGAAGAATGATGCGCCTAAAAGATCTATCTGTTCGTCGATCTGCGTTTTGGAGCGTGTTTTAGTTCCTTTGGATAGGAGTTCTCCGGTCATGTCCAGATAACCGGCAGCATCTTTTTCCAGCACAGGATCATAATCCACAAATACGCGGTACGAAACCTTGGGCAATTTGCGGTTTTCTACCAGAATGACAGTCAGACCATTATCAAGTTTGAAAGTTTCGGCTGAACCTATCTGCACTTTAGGAGCGGTACCCGGGGTTGGAGCATTTTTACGCACATCACCCACGGGAAGGGGAATCTTCGGCGCCTTGCTCACTGCTGGGTCATTAGGGGTAATTGGGGTGAGTTCTTTACCGCTTGTTTTGTCCGAGGTCTTCGGTGAACAGGCAGCCAATAGCAAGGACAGGCTTATAATTGAAAAGAGTATATTTTTCATTGAAAATCAATTTACTGGTGATTAGGAACTATGGTTTTGCCGGCTGAGGTAGCCAATGCAGCACAACACGGGCATTTTTATTGAAGTACTTGTTGGCAGCAGCACGAATGTCTTCGCGCGTTACTTTGCGGTAGCGTTCCAGCTCTGTATTGATGAGATTGGCGTCGCCATAATACATCTCATATTGCGCGAGATTTTCTGCGATCCCTGCCATGTTGTTGTTGGAGGAAATGAAATTGTTTTCTACCTGATTTTGAAGTTTCTGGAATTCCAACTCCGTGATGAGGTTGGTTTGAACCTCGGCGATGACGGCATCCATGCTTTTTTCAAGATCAGCCACGTCCACACCAAGGTTGGCAACCCCGAAACAGATATTGGCGCCTGGATCTTCCAGTTTGAGCGGAAATGATCCGGCAAAAACCGCTTTTTGTTGTTCGTCTACAATGATTTTTTGCATGCGGCTGCTTTCCCCTTGACTCATCACCATTCCAAGCATCTCCACGGCGTAAAAATCCTTGGTTCCTTGCGCCGGAATGTGGTAGGCAAATACTACTGCAGGCAGTTGAACATTATCGTAAATGGTGTCACGACGCACCTGTGTGATGGCAGGTTCTTGCGAAAACTTCCGCTGGATCTCCCCTTTGCCACGCGGGATATCCTTGAAATATAGATCGATCAATTTCTTGGTCTGCTCAATATCCAAGTCGCCTGCGATGCTCAGAATTGCATTGTCCGGACGGTAAAAGTCTTTATAAAAGGTCTTGTAATCAATCTCTTGCGCGGCATCAAGGTCTTCCATGGATCCGATAACGGAACTTTTATACGGGTGCACATTATAGAGACGCTTTAAAGTTTCCTCCAGAAGTTTTCCATAAGGCTGATTGTCAATTCGCATGCGACGTTCCTCCTTTACCACCTGACGCTGAGTTTCTACGCCCACTTGTTCCACCTTGGCGTGGAGCATGCGCTCGCTTTCGAGCCATAATCCGAGTCCAAGTTGGTTGCTGGGCAGTACCTCGTAATAGTAGGTACGGTCATACTGGGTGTTGGCATTGTTCATGCCCCCGGCGTTGTTGATGTAATCGTCGAATTCGCCACGCTTGATATTTTCTGAGCCCTCAAATAGCAGGTGCTCGAAGAAATGCGCAAAGCCGGATCTTTTAGGCTTTTCGTTTTTGGAACCTACATGATACATGACCGAAACGGCCACAATAGGGGTTGTATGATCTTCGTGGAGCAACACTTTTAAGCCATTTGGCAGGTCATATTCCACAAACTGTATTTTTTGGGCGAACGCCGCATTGGACAGCAATGCGACAAGGGAAAAGAGCAGAATTGTCTTTTTCATATTTATGTTATGGTGAGAAATGGTAGGACGAAAATAATTTCGCCAGACAGCGGACGCAAAATTCCTTAAAAGAGTTAGCAGTATCGGGATGATTCGATGAAAGATTCGTCCCACCCGGTCAAAAACGCAGCAGCCCGGGATTTTGCTAAGCGTTTTCGGTAAAAAATAAAACAGCGAAGGGATGATTTACAAGATCATCCCCTCGCTTAATCTTTATTGATCGCTATAACCGGCCACATTGACCACATTACTTCAATAGTACTCCATTTTTCACTTTAAAGGCTTGAACCCTGGTTTTCAATACATTATTGAGTGGATTGTCGCTCAATACCAGGAAACTAGCCTCAAAGCCATTTTCTATTTTACCGATCTTGCGTTTGGGAAAAATGGCGCGTGGTGTATTTTCACAAAGCACCTTGAGGGTGCGTGCATCGTCCAGTTCACCCAAACCAAACCAATAGTTCAGTTCCATCCGAAGGGTGCGCTGCGAGTCGTCTGAACCCATCGCCACGATTACATTGGCGTCAAGCAGGCGCTTTAACATTGCTTTGTGGAATGCCTGTACGGCACTGCGGTTGGCGGCCGCTTGCCCGTGAGAAAGCAGTAGCACCACGGGAATCTTTTTCTTAACGAGCATCTTCAGATCACCGTCAGAAATTTTGAATTTTTCACTTTCTCCTGAACCGTCCCAGTTGTGGCCAGGCATATTCGCAAACCCGTCTACCCCAATTTTTAGTCCCAGGCTAACGTCGCTGCCGTTTTCAACATGGGCAAAAACGCGCAGGCCGGACTTGTGCGCTTTTTTCACCACCAACTTGGCTACTTCAGCAGAAAGTCCTTTGCCTTCTTTGCCACCATTGTTCTGTGCATCCAGCAGGTAGATTGAAATCACGCCCGGGTTTTGTAGCCGTATTTTGTCCCAGTTGGCTTCTAATGCCGCTTTATTGTCAATAAACCAATATCCATTGCCAAGCATTTTTTGGCTGGTTTTCAGTTCGTCGTAACGTTCGGCCCAGACGGCTGGGTTGCGTATTTTATTGGCGGGGCCTTCATATTCCAAAAAGGGATATCCAAGGGTACAAGTAATTACCCCGTTTGCAAAAACTGCATCGGGTGCAGTGGGTTTGTTCATCAGGGAAACGGTGGCTTCACGACCCTCCTGCGAGTTTCCAAGCATTTGCAGGTAGAACACGCCCTCTCCCATATAAAGGTTTAAGGTGCTGGCGGCGGAAGGGTTTTCCGTTATGCTGGAGCAATGGGCATCTCCCATGGGTGGAATCACCCAACGACCTTCGAGATTGATCACAGAATCCACTTTGGCCGGCGCTTTTTTGCTCAGTAAACCGTTGGTAGTGTACCAGGTGGCGGTTACAAAACCTTTCCCGTCGTACCATTGGCCGTTGCGGAATTCGTAATTTTCTCCGGCCGTTTGGGCCAGCATATTCTGGCTTAAAAGGCTAAGAAATAAAAGGAAAGAAAGTATACGTTTCATTTCAAGATGTTGACTTTGAATGGATTAGAAAATAATATTCAAGAAAAGACCTGCAAAAGTAGCCAGCCTTGCGCCAAAAGGGTAGAGGTTAACATACTATTGAGGTATAACTGCAAATCTGGAAAATGAGAAACCTGAAAATGTAAAAATCCGCAGGTAGCAAAATGCTTCAATTTCATAGAACTATCTTCGCCCCATGCGGTACGACGTAATCATAGCAGGAGGTGGAATTGTCGGCCTGGCCACCGCGCTCCAATTGCAGCGACAACGAATATGTTGACGGTTCAAACTTCCGAACAATACCGGCCTGAAAAGGAATATGCCCTCCACATCTTGCTCAAGGAGATGTTGGGGATAGACTATCGCATTGAATATCAGGATTCTGATGGGCATGCAATTCGCCTTCCAACTGGCGGGTTATTGCATTTCGAAGATTGGTTTTCAACACTTTATAGTGCAGATACGGATGCTTTCCGAACCAGATTTTCAGAAAGTTGGCTTCCAAATCCCCAAATCCCCAAACCCCCGGATCCCCAAATCCCTGACCTCTTTGCCGCTACCTTTTTCATGCTCACGCGCATTGAAGAAAGCAACAGTCCGGAGCAGGACCATCACGGCCGCTTCCCTGCCGAACATGCGCTGGCCTGGCAGCTGGGTTTTCTCCACCGGCCGGTCGTGAATGAGTGGGCCGACTGGCTTTGGGAATCCCTGCATCGGCATGGGTGGAGCGCTGAACGAAAGTCCCGCACTTTTCAGTTGTCAGTCAGTTGTGATGTGGACCATCCAAGGCTTTGGTGGTCGGTAGCGGATCGGGTTAAGACCATTGCTGGGGCAATTTTTAAGCGCAGAGACCTGAATGAGGCAGGTTATTGGCTAAAAAGCTACTTTTTTCAGAAAAAAGACCCCTATGATGTATTCGATGAATGGCTGGTTCTTTTTGAAAAAAACAATTTACGGGCTCAATTCAACTTCATGGGGGAAAGGCCACGTTCCAGTGATTGCTGGTACCCACTGAAGCATCCGTTTGTCCGGAATCTGATGGGAAAGATCGCAGCACGCGGTCATACTATTGGCTTTCACCCGAGCTATGAGGCCTTTGAGAACCAGCAGATTTTTGAGCATGAATTGTCCTCGCTCCGGAGCATTTCACCCCTCGAGATCACCACAGGCCGCCAACATTATCTGCGTTTTGCAGCGCCGGAAACCTGGCAAATGTGGGAAAATGCGGGTTTAAAAGAAGACAGCACACTGGGGTATCCCGAAGCTGAGGGATTCCGCTGCGGAATCTGTCACGATTTCCCAGTGTTCGATACGATACAACGCAAAATGTTAAACTTGCGCGAAAAACCGCTCATTGCCATGGATGTGACCCTGGCGCAATACCGTCATTACACCCCGGAACAGGCCGCTGAATGCTTACTACAACTTCGCCGAACGGTGGAAAAACACGGAGGCGATTTTACCCTGCTTTGGCACAACTCCTCCTGGAATTCACCCTTTTGGGAAGCCTGGAAACCGGTGTTTTTGTCCATGCTGGTGCGAAACAAGTTCTAATAATCGATGCTCATGAGAAAACTACTCCTTATGCTAAAATATTTGTGCCAGCTTACGTTTAAGAAAAGCATCGCCTGCTTTGGTGGATTTCTGCCGCTGCCCCTTTGCCTGCTTGCGCAGACCTCCGGCATTCCGCTTCAATCTCCGTCCTATCACATACTCGACCGGTTGGAGATACTGAGCGGAGTGGAAAGTCCAATTCATCCGGAACTCAAATTCTCCAACCGACGTGACGCATCAAGCTATGCTTTGAGGCTGGATTCCATGGCTGGCGGGCGACTTTCCCGCAAAGATCATGCGGACATACAATACCTTTTGGACGAAAACAACGAGTGGCTGGCCGATACGAGTCGCTATCTAAGACGAACTTCCGGAAGGGGACTATTGAAATATTTTTACCGAACGCCTGCCAATTTTTTTGAAGTGAATACCCCATATTTCAAGTTGCGGGCCAATCCAATGCTAAATTTTCATCTGGGTCGGGAAGCAGGAGAAGGGGAGATGATTTTTCAAAATCAACGAGGTTTAGAAGTGCGGGGTGAGGTAGACCAGCACTTGTTTTTTTATACCAATTTGGTGGAATCACAGGCGCGTTTCCCTCGTTACATATCAGGGCGCATAGACGAATTTTCAGCGGTACCTGGGGCTGGCTTTTTCAAAAGATACAACAGCAAACTCCTTGATATTCATAATGGTTATGACTTTAATATAGCGACTGCTTATCTCGGTTTTCAGGCATCGCGGCATTTTGGAATTCAATTCGGACATGGCAAACATTTTATCGGTAACGGTCATCGCTCCATGTTTCTCTCTGATTTTGGCGCACCGACTTTTTTCCTAAAGCTGGACACCCGGGTTTGGAAATTTCATTACCAAAACCTGTTCCTCGAACTCAGTCCGGTGTCCAAGGTACCGGGTGGCACGCTCCTACCTAAAAAGTATGCCGCCATTCATTATTTTAACTATAAGGTTACGCCCCGATTGGCATTGGGTTTCTTTGAAGCCACCATCTTCAACCGCAGTCGGCAATTTGAATTCCAATACTTGAATCCAGTCATTTTTTACCGCACCGTGGAGGGCATGATCGGCAGCCCGGATAATGTGGTACTGGGTTTGGATGGTCGTTGGAACCTATTCCGGCAGGTACAATTCTATGGTCAATTGATGCTGGACGAATGGGTAATTTCTGAAATTTTCAGTAGGAGCGGTTGGTGGGCAAACAAGTGGGGGATCCAGACCGGGCTTAAATATGTCAATGCCTTTGGACTTGACCATCCGGATTTTCAATTGGAACACAACCGTGCGCGGCCCTTTACCTACTCGCACTACGATCCGGCCAACAGTTATACCCACTACAACCAGCCTTTGGCGCATCCTTTAGGGGCAAATTTTGAGGAAACCTTGGCATTGGTTCGCTGGCAACCCATTTCCCGCTTATTGTTGCAAGCCCGTTTCATCCATGTCAGAATGGGCGAGAATACCCCTTCTGAAAACTGGGGGAGCAATCCGCTGCTGGATTATAACACCCGGCAGCAAGACTACGGAAATGAGATCGGACAAGGTGTGGCCGCCAGGGTCAATCTTATAGGGTTCGATGCTTCCTGGACGCTATGGCATAATGTTTTTGCGGATTTCAAGTTGCTCTACCGGAAAAAGGACAGCGATGATAATTCTCGTGACCTCTCCACCCAGATTTTGAGTGCTGGAGTACGCATGAATATGTGGAATCCCAACATGGATTTTTAATCTTAATTCTCCTTCAAAAGGTCTTGTTTTTCAATTCATTAGAGAACTTCAAGAAGGGTTTGCTTTATTTTGGCTATCGTTAACAGCGGGGGTGTTCTTTAGGAGGTCCCCCCCCCCATACTTTTGTGGCATCATTCTGACTTCGACAATTAACTCACCTTTCCATTCATCTTATCTTAAACGGTTTCCTTTCTAATGAAACAAGCATTTTCCCTCCTCGCTTTCTTTCTCCTCGGCTCTTTCGCAATCAACGCACAAAATGCAACGGGTCCAGTGATGACTTTCCCAACGACTACCGTTGACTACGGCAAGATCGAAAAAGGAAGCGACAAAGTCCGTAAATTCACATTCACCAATACTGGCAACGAGCCGCTTGTAATCAAATCCGCCAAAGGTTCTTGCGGTTGCACAGTACCAACTTACCCACAGGAGCCAATCATGCCTGGCGAAACCAAAACGATTGACGTAAGCTACGACACCAACCGTCCAGGTGCATTCACCAAAACAGTAACGCTTACCACCAACGAAACGCCAGAAACGCACACCCTCACCATCAAAGGAGAGGTTTTGGTGCCTGCAACACAAGAAGCAGTGCCTGCTAGTAATGGCGGCATTAAGCAATAAGAACTGATTGATTTTTGGTTTGACGATACGACCCTGCTGGTGCAATACCGGCAGGGTTTCTTATTTTTGAAAAAAAAAACCACTGGTCCAGCAACCTTTCTCCTGAAGATACTGTCTATGAGAGCGAAAATGATGAAGAAAAAAAACGGGTATAAATTAAAAACTTCATTACTTTCGTCCCGTCTTTCAAAATGACAAGACTATGAAACGATCTCTTACTTTCAAATCAGTGCTGGCAACAACTTCTTTAGTTAGCCTTTTTGCGTTTGCTTTCGTAAATATTCGTGCTGATTCTACTTTGACACCAGTATATTCAAAAATGGAGATGACTCAAAATCAAGTGGAAACTGAAGAGGACGCTGATTCCCGCAAAATTCCTGTCCCTGATGTCTCTGTTATTGGCAGGGTATGGGACATTGCGCAGCGATTACTGGATAAGGCCAATTAGTTTTTCAACATAAATGGAGGCCAAGAAACCCGGAGCAGACAATCTGCTCCGGGTTTCTTGCTTTGGCCGAAAAAGGCTACATCCTTCGGCAGACTATAATATCTTTTAATTGACGTTCGTTGGACTCTGGACTTTAGACTCTGGACTTTAGACACTTGAAAGGAAGTCTAGGGTCCAAAGTCCAAAGTCCAAAGTCCCATTGTCCAAAGTCCAACATCCAAAGTCCAATCATGGCAGAACCACAATACGTTACCATTGGCCGCACCCGAAAGGCGCATAGCCTTACCGGAGAGCTGAAAGTTTTCATTGAAGAGCGCTATCTGGAAGATTTCATGAAAAACGAGCGGATTTTCCTGGAAATTAAAGGCGTGAAAATCCCGTATTTCATCGCCAATGTGCGCGGTGGTGGAGAAATGATCATGAAACTCGAAGAAGTGGACAACCGGGATACCGCCACCTTGCTACAATCCAGGGACGTGCTATTACGCGAACAGGACATTTTGCCTGATCATGCCCGCGAATTTGAAGTGGAAGAAGAGGATGGCCTCGAATATGGCCATCTCGCCGGTTTCATTTTGGTGGATGAAACCTTGGGTGAAGTTGGTGTAATTGATGAAGTGCTGGAAATGCCCCAACAAGAAATGGCTTTTTTGAAATATAAGGGTCGGGAGGTGTTAGTTCCTTTAAATGAACAGTTTATACGTTCCATCGAGGAGCAAAGCCGCCGTGTTTTGATGGATTTGCCGGACGGCCTGTTGGAATGATGGAATATTTAACGTTTAAAGTACCAAAAAAAGCCCGTTCTCCCGGGGAGGGAGAACGGGCAGAAGTTGTTTTCTTCGATTCTAATCCGTTACACAGGGAGCCGTAATTACTACGGCAGTTGGTCAGTTTTAGGATGGCCTCAGGATGCCGAGAATTCAAAAGGAAATTTGGGGCGTGGTTTAATAGGGAAAGGATAAATGAAGATGAATGGATGACTCAAGGGCCGCTCTCATGGTCGCCTTTTCTTAGTTTTCAAAGGGTTGGATAAACCGGGTGAAGTGTAAAATGCTCGTCCGTGTAATCTCCTTTTAGTAGGCCTGTACGAGCAGTTTTGCTTTGTCCATCGGGGCTGGTTATTCGTTTTCTCAGTTTATAGGTTTGTTCAGGTTCAGGGCTTCCGGGGTGGGGCACTGGTAAAAAATCGAACACCAGTACGTGGTCTGTCATTGCAGGTTTCCAAAGGGCGTGGGCGAAAGTCCGGCCGGCCGGAATGAGCCGTTCTCGCAGCCACCCAATATGTTTCCAAATGGTTTTTCCGTTTAAGCCCCGATATCCAACTTCCAGCGAGAGGCTCGAAATTCCCTCCCATTTTGGATCGTTTTTGCCGAGATTGCAACTGACTTCTATCAGCAGCGGTTCCATAGACCGTGTTTTAAATCGGGTTAAAAATTCGTTGAGGGTCATTTAGTGTTTGTTTTACCCGCCGAAGTCGATAAACCTGGCCCCCGGCAGCGCTCCTTTAGATTTCACCTTTTTCCTGCTCGGTTGGAGCGCTGCGCGGGGTTGTTTGGGCAAACTGTGCCAGGCTGCTTTCATGTGGTTGTTCCGGTCTCTCAATTCTGACAGTTTTCTCAAAAACTTTTCGGCTTTCCTTGTTCGCTTTTGATAGGTCAAAGGTGGGGTGGATAGTGGGGGGCAGCCAAACACAGAAAATGACATCACTTCCAAATACTGGGATTTTTTTGAGAATTTTGTGTGACCCTATTTGATTATTAAGAATACAAAGTATTGATAATCAATGCTTTTACGATTATTTTTGTTCTAAGATGTACGCCAGTCCACTCCTCCGCACCCTCCAACTTCTCTCACAGGAAGAACTTGACGCCCTGCATCTTTTTGCGGCATCGCCGATTTTCAATGATACCAGGCCCGATGAAACGCTGGCACTGTTTGAATTTTTAAAGAAATTTTATCCCAATTTTGAAAGTCCCGAGCTCCATCGCGATGCAGCGGGCAAGCGTTTTTTCCCAAAAGCAGCCAATTCGGTCGGCGCATTACAGCGAACCATGGCCCAACTCATGAGCATCGTACGGAATTTTGTCACTTTTCGATATGCGGTGCTTCGCGACGCAGAGGAGCCCAATGGTTCTGCACTTTTACATGAAGTGCAGCAAAAGCTTTCGCTCATGCGCTTTTATAGCGAACGTTTGCAGCAGCCGAATCTTCCACCGGCACCTTTTATGCAGGTAGAAGAACAAGGACGTAAAAGCAGAAAAGCAGAAAACTTTTTTGAAAATCTGAACAATCAGGCACGGAAAGAACTGGACAACCGCGCAGATTTTAGCGACTTCGATGAGCACGAATTCGCTGATTATCATTTGTTTAGGTTTAAGGTGGAACAGGAAAAAGCGTTTTTTGAGGAGCACAACAGTGAGCGCGATGGAGATAAAAACCTGTTGGCCGCCACAGAGCAACTGGATACCTTCTATCTGTTGAGCAAACTCGATCAGATGTGTCGCCTGGTACACTACCAACGGATGTGGAGGCTGTTTGAAGAGGATTCTCCGGAGCTCATTCGATTTCAGGTAAATCGCGACACCACTGTGCAAATCGCGCAGACGCTCAGGGTCAATGGTTTTTTGCAGCAACCCGCAGTGGCGCTTTACTGCACTCTACTTGACTATCAAACACAAAGCGATCCGGCCGAAGCAGAGCGGCTGTCTGAAACATTTGAACAATTATTGGAGGAAAACCCACAGGCCCTGCCGGCCAGGCGTGTGCAAGCCATGCGGGTAATGGTGCGCGGCTTTTGGCCAGCGCGATATCGAGAAACGAAAGATCCCCGGTTTTTGGAAAAGATATTTTCTATGCAACAGCATCAATTGCAACAACTTAAACCAGAGGAGAACCTTCCAAGCACCCATTTTCAAAACATCCATTTCACGGCCTTGAAATTGGGAAAGATCGAATGGGCAGAGGACTTTTTTCAAAAATACCAGAACAGGATCACCGGATTGAAGGACGAGGAACAAAAGTCACTTTTGCTGGACATTGCCCGGGCGGCCATTTTTTTTGGAAAAAAGGACTTTACTGCTGCGTCCAAGGCACTGCCGCATTACCTGACTTATGGGGCTTTAGACGACATTTATCTCTATGCGATTGCCGCTACGCTTGATACGCGCATCCGGTATGAGATCGACGACCTGGATGACGATTATGGGGAGCACATGCTTCATGCTACCGCAACCCGTTTGCGTCGGGATGATTCCCTACCTGCTCACCGCCGGGCAGAGCGACTACGGTTTTTTCCATTGGCCAAGGATCTCTTCAAACTCAAAATATTGCGCAGTCAGGATCGCCGGGCAGACCTAAAACCAGGTCTGGCTAAAATCAGGCAGCGGCTTGATAGTGAGACTGTTGTGGATTGGGAATGGGTGGAGGAAAAGTACGCTTCCTTTAAAACTGAAAATAGATAAACGACTGCACCTCAGCAGACTTCACCTGCATGACCAGCGCAATTATTACGGTGAGCAGTATCGCTTTGCCTAAAAGTGGGAGCGCAGTTGCAAAGCGTTGCGCTGACAACTCCGCAGATTTGGGCATAAAATGCAGGCCAAATCCCAAAAGCATCCAAAACAGCACAGCACTATAGCCTGCAAGAAAATCACCAAAGAACTCCGGCCTGAACTCATAGGCGATCTGATGGAGCATTTGTCCCACTTTTTCCATGCCTTCCGCGCGGAAAAATATCCAGCAAAAACAGACAAAATGAAAGGTCAAAATACCGCCTAGAACCCGCCGCATGGTCCCGGAGGAGCCCGGAAAATTGCTTTTTGTCCATTTTTCGACCGCCAATGCCAGTCCATGAAGCGCTCCCCAGATGATGAACCTGGACGCCGCCCCATGCCACAGCCCTCCCAGCAGCATGGTTGCAAAAAGATTGAAATTGGTGGACAAGGCCTGGGTATCATTCCGCCACATGGCTGGAATTGCTATTACACCGGTTACCAAAGCCCAAAGCGCAAGCCACCACCATTCACCATTGATTGCCCAAAACAGGGACATCCCCAGGGTAAGGGCCAGGAATCCGCCCGTTACTACCCAGGTTGCAATGCTGTGGTTGCGGTTGCCTCCCAAGGGGATATAGAGGTAATCCCGTAGCCAGGTGGAGAGTGAAATATGCCATCGTCGCCAGAACTCGGTGATGCTCAGGGATTGATAGGGGGAGTTGAAATTATCCTGAAACTTAAAACCCATCAACAAGGCAAGGCCAATGGCCATTTCCGAATACCCCGAAAAGTCGCAATAGATCTGCATGGCGTATCCGTAAACGCCAAAGAGGTTTTCCAGACCGGTATATTGCAGGGGCGATTCAAATACCCGATCCACAAAATTGACGCTTATATAATCTGAAATGACTGCTTTTTTGAAAAAACCGGAACAGATCAGGAAAAAACCGCGGCCGAAATCTTCCCGGGTAACCAAAACCGGAACCCTTATCTGTGGCAAAAAGTCAGCCGCACGCACGATCGGCCCGGCCACCATTTGAGGGAAAAAAGTGACATAGAAAGCATAATCCAGCATGCTGTCCTGCGCTTTCAACTGCCCCCGGTAAACGTCAATGGTATAACTCAGCGATTGAAAAGTGAAGAACGAAATGCCCGCCGGGAGAAACAGGTAGCGCGGATCAAAGGGCTTGTCGAGTATCTCAGAGAACAACTCAGAATAGAGGTTATATTTGAAATAAACCAGCATTCCAAGGTTGACGATCAGGCTGATAACGAGCAGGATGGTTTTCCCGTTCCGGGACTTAGTATGGTCCATCCATCGGGCGAGGTTGAAATCCACCACCACGATGAGCACGTGTAGCAGCCAGAAAATGCCCGCGCATTTGAAATAAAAGAACAAGGAAAAGAGCGTGACCCAGGCAATGCGAAGGCGATTGTGCCGCATCAAGACCTGGTACACCGCGTACATGCCTATAAAAAGAAACAAAAAAAGCCCTGAGCTGAAAAGCAAGGGCGATACGGTTTCGAACTGCCCGACTTCGTTCCTGATGAGTGGGCTTTTGGTCAGTTCTTCCAGTATTTTGGCGAGGTCAAAGTCAAACACGTCGCGAAGGTATGGAACGCGGCTAAAGCGGATCGAACGGATTTGCAGGGATTTTTGAAATCTTGCAAAATGAGCCTATGAATTTTGCATAAGTTATTGAATAACAATGCAATGTTCGTTGTTTCGCGCAAAAACAAATGCGTTTTTACGTCCAATTTTAAGCGGTTCTATTCTCCGCACCTGGCCTTTTATTTGCAAATCGCCGAGTGAAAAAACCTGCATTTCGCCATTTTTGCCGAAACGCAGCACATTGCCAAAGTTTGCATCATACCGCCCCATTTCGATGTTGCACTCATAAAAATTGCCGCCTAGAATGGCTTCCATCCGGCCATCACCATTGAGATCAGAGAGCGTGCATGCGTTGAGGGTAGAGAATTGAAGCTGATCAGGCAATGGGTGCATCTTAAAATTCATTCCACCGGTATTTTCAAAAAACATACTCTCGAAAGTATTTACCTCCCGATGCACGGCTTTTGCAAGGATGTCTTTGCCAAAAATATCGGACACACTGGCTTTGGAAAAGTCTTTGGCATAGAGAAATTTTTTCTTGAGACTGGGTATGGTTTTGGTGATCTCTTCAAAGGTAGCAAAGGGTAACTCCTTGTTTTTCAGGTAGTAAGTGAGGATTTGATCCACCTGACCGTTGTGGTCTACATCCGACACATACATCCGGACCGGTTCGGATGGGGTAGGGTGGAAGCGACCGTTTTGGCCGATATTTCCGGCCAGAATATCGAGATCGCCATCCCCGTCGAAATCATACGGCAGGGCAAAATTCCACCAGCCAGACCGTTCGTTCAGTGGTTTTTTTTCAAAAATTCCCTGATGGTTAAGGTAAACTGTGAGCGGCTCCCATTCCATGGCAAGCAACAGATCTTCGTCACCATCGGCATCAAGATCGGCCCAGGCGCCATTTTTCACCAATCCGGCATGTTGCAGGCCGCCCCCAATTTTTTGTGTTACATCTTCAAAGGTTCCGCCGCCTTTGTTTTGAAATAGATAGGATGCGGGCGTCAGGCCATAATTCCAGGGTTGGGCACGCGCGCCGATGAAAAAATCTATCAAACCATCTTTGTTGAAATCGCAGGGAAGCACACAAGATGCAGTGACAAAAGCCCCGGGAAAGTCGCGCCGTACAAAGTTGCCCTGGCCGTCGTTGAGGTAATAACGCTGCTTCATCGCCTCGTCGCGGGTTTTCCATTCATTGCCGCCCGCGGCCACGATCAGATCGAGGTCGCCATCGTTTTCTAGGTCTGCAAATACCGCGTCTACATCTTCAAAAATGCTGTCGTTCAAAATGGCCTGTGGCGTGTTGAGGGTGAAAGTGCCATTCCTGGATTGAAGGTAAAGCGCGCTTTTTTCAAACTTTGAAGAGCCGAAAAAAACATCTTGCAAACCATCCCCATTCACATCGCCCACCGCTAATGCAGGCCCTTCTGCCGATACCATGTGCGGGATCAGGGCTTCGCGGTTAAAGTCGATGAACGGGTTTTCAGTATGGGTAAAATCCAAACCGACTTCCTGAGTTATTACCTTGAAAACGAATGGATTGGCTGGTTTTTTCCTCAAAACTGAAAAATCAAAAACCGACAAACCGGGTCGCCAGACAAGGCCCGTATTGCTGTTAAATTTCAAGTCCAAAAGTCGTTCGTAAGTTCGATCGGGCCAGATCACCAACGCTGAATCCACCAAATTTGAATCTCCAATTCCGATGCGTAATGGCGTCATGGCACTGGATTGATAGCCACGCACAGGGTAAAATTCCTCGACCAATCGCTCGCCGTTTTTTTTGAAAATTATTACCCGGGTCCCTATGGCGTTGAGGTTTTGAGGCGACCCTTTCAGCTGTAATGAGAGGAAGGTATTTTGGTTATTGCCTTGCTCGCGGTCCAGATTTTTATAGACGAAAGGTTCATCTTCGATGTTGTTGACCACTACGTCAAGGTCGCCGTCGTTGTCGAGGTCTGCTGTGATGGCGCCATTGGAAAAAGTTGGCTGGTCGCCCACGATATTTTCCTTCCAATCTTTAAACTTCAGATGACCGCTATTGTGAAAAAACTTGTTGGGCAATTTGATACGGGGCATTTTTTCTACAATGGCAAGTTTGTCTTTTTCGAAACCGGTCTTTTCCCCTTTGCTTTCCTGAAAACGCATAAAATCCACATCATTCATACGCCGGGGGATGCCATTCGAGATGAAAAGATCTTTGTAACCATCGGAATCAAAATCGGCAAAAAGCGGTGACCAGGACCAATCTGTAGCGCTGACCCCCGCGAATTGCGCTATTTCTTGAAAATGTCCGGCACCGTCATTGAGCTGCAAGGCGTTGCGGGCATACTGATTGTGATAACCGTAGCCGAGTTTCATCTGGTACACGGCAAAACCGTCTTCGCCCAGCGAGGCCTTTAAAATTTGTGGATCCTCCGGCTCCATATCAAGGGAGATGAGATCGTTCCAGCCATCGTTATTGACGTCCGCAATGTCCACACCCATGGAAAAGCGACTGGTGTGTTGGAAAGCTTCTGCCAGCGACTCTTTGAAGGTTCCGTTCTGCTGGTTTATGTAGTAATAGTCGTTCTCGTGAAAATCGTTCCCGATGTACAGGTCTGGCCATCCATCCAGATTGAGATCACTGACACCAATGCCCAGGCCGTACCCAATGACGGTACTTTCGATGCCAGACTTTGTCGTGACATCCACAAACCTCCCTTCCCGGTTTTCCATCAATTTATCGCCTGAAAGCGGATGGAGGGTACCCTCAAACTGTTTCTTTGGACCGAATGTGCCATTTTGGTGAAGGGAGTGGTTGAGCTGATAAAGGTCCAGATCACCATCCAGGTCGTAATCGAAGAAAGCGGCCTGAGTGCCAAATCCAATCAGATCCAGCCCCCATTCGGCGGCTTTATCCGCAAAAACGGGGATTCCATTTTCAATTTTTTGACAAATAAGCAGCCGGTTTCGGCCTTTGATGGCTTTGTAATCGCCTACCTGATTGATATAAATGTCGAGCAGTCCGTCGTTATTGATGTCCACCACGGAGGCCCCGGTTTTCCAGGAAATTCCAATAGGTTGGCCTGGATTTACGTTGGACTGCAGGGTGACATCACGGAAATGGAGTTTTCCTTCATTTAAAAAAAGCTTATCAGGCCCCATATTGGAGGTGAAAAACAAGTCTATGAGGCCATCCTGATTGAAATCGCCTGCAGCCACGCCGCCGCCATTGAAATAATACATGTAGTTGAACACGTTGACCTCGGCGCTCTGCTGGGGCGTATTATCAAAGTCGAGGCCCGTTGCCGCCTTGCGTAGGAGTTCAAATTTGGGCGCAGCTCCCTCCGGCCGGTTACAGCCAATCAACAGTAGGAAAAGTATTGAAAATGAGTATTTTAGCATGGAAGTTATTCACAAAATGCAAGGTCCGGGTTCGCATAAAAGTGCAACCTTGAAGGGTGATAGTGAGGCGGTGACTTCAAGTCACCGCCTCACTTGGCCTCCGTCATTTTAATATTTATATTCTAAACAACCTGGGCTTTCCTCCATTCACGGTAACCAACAGGTGCTTTTTGCCCTTAATGTTGACTGTCGCCAAAGTTTTTACA
>JAUSMG010000021.1 GCA_030645295.1 Saprospiraceae bacterium
TTTTGAAGGGTAATGACGTAAGCACCTGATGGCAATGCAGTATTGACGTCTACCTGTTGTGTGTGTATGGTCTGGTGATATACCTCCCTTCCGCTCAGATCAAATATTTTGAGTTGCATATTAGATACGGGTGTTGCTTCCAGATATACGGAAAAACTTCCCGAATTTGGGTTGGGACTGATTTGTAAATGACCCAATGCAAAAGGCTCTTCGGTATCCACGATGCTGGTATGGAATTTTAGAACTATCCCGCCAGTGCCCGGTACCGTAAAACCATCTTCATTAAAACCCTCGTAAAACAGCCCTGTGGCATGCAAAAATCCCGCGCCGTCAAAAGCGATGTTAGAGGCATAATAATTTGGGAAGGCCTCACAACCGGTTCCACCCACTGTTCTCGCCCATTGAAAAACCCCGTCGGAGCCAGTGGCCGTGAGCAGTCCATCTAAACAACCGTCTACGGCCACTGTGAAGTTCCCGATATTGACGGATTCGCTTGCGGTGCCAGCGGTGTATATGATTCCCCAATGGTCTAATTCTACATCCATGATCGGATAATTGTCTAAGTCGTATCCAATAAAAACAGGTAATGAAAATGAACTGGCCCCAACTTTTAAAACAGTGCCGGCATAATTGTTTGAAATAGTCAGGATTGTGCTGTTGTCCAATTTCAGGTTCACGCTGGCATCAATGGCCAAATAAGCCTGAGCTTCTTCATCTATATCAATGCCGAGGACGTCCAAATATTCACTGGAACCAATGACCCTGGCCCATTGGGCATTTCCATTGGGAGAAAGTCCCGCCACGTAAAAATCGCCGGGATTGCTTTGAGCACCCACGCTGAGCCCGTTGGCAAATTTCAGGGTTCCGTAAAGATTGCCTGCGAGCACCATTTGTCCGCTGTCATTGATGGCCAGGTGTATGGAAGAAGCCAGTCCACTGTCGGGCGCCGGAAATTGCACTGCTTGCGGATTGCCGGTAACAGCGTTGTAGTTTGCCAGAAAGAAATTATTGCCCGGTAGATTGTTGAACACAAAATTGAGCCCAAAATTGGCCAAAGAACCCTGATAATTGCCAGTTACCCATAGATTTCCTGTTTGATCGGATTCTATTCCGGACACGTTAAAAAAAGTGTTGTCCGCTCCAAAAACTGTTTTCGCCCATTCGGCTTCCCCTGTTGCGCTGTATTTGGCAATAAACAACTCATCGCAATCTGTAGCGCAGTTTCTGGAAGCGAAGACGCCATTTCCAAAATCAATGGTTTGCACCGAGAAGGTCCCCGTGATATAAACCCCGCCCGAAACACTGGAACAAATTTTCGCTCCCTCAGAAATGGTTCCAACAAACCCTAAATCTTTGATCCATTCGACGTTGCCTTGGAAATCGTATTTTATTAAAGCCAGCAACTCCCCATTGGCAACGGGCGTCAGCATTGCCCCGGATGGGAAGGTGCTGGGCGCGTAGCATCTCGCTGCGGCGTAAACGCTGCCTGAATTTGGTTCTACCGCCATGTCGAAAAAATCCCAACCCGTTTCCAAGGTAGCATTGGGTACTGTTTTAATTTCTGAAGCCCAAATAATTGGAGGATATGCTGTTTGTGCGAAGCATTGAAGGGAGAGGAGCAGAAAGGCGGAAAAGAAGTAGTTCTGTTTCATATTTAATTTTGATCGTTGACTTATTTAAGCAACTCCCACAACTTGATCACCTCCATCGCTTCCCGCACATCATGCGCCCGGAGGATACTTGCACCTTGCTGGAGCGCGACCAAGTGCAAGGCCGTGGTGCCGTTCAAGGCCTCGGCGGGTTTGATTCCCAGCGGTTTACAGATCATGGATTTGCGGGAGATCCCGGCCAGAATGGGCAGGTCCAGCACCGTTTGAAAGACGTGCAGGTTTTTCAAAAGTGCGAAGTTGTGCTCCACAGTTTTGCCAAAGCCAAAGCCAGGGTCGAGCACGATGTCTTTTATCCCTAATCCTCGTAATATTTCTATTTTTTTGATGAAAAAATCCAGCACTTCTGTTACAACATCCTCATAATGAGGGCTTTTCTGCATGGTATCTGGAGCGCCTTGCATGTGCATTAAAATGTAAGGGACCTCCAGTCTGGCCACCATTTCGAACATGTTGGCATCGAGACTACCGGCAGAAATGTCGTTCACAATGGCAGCACCAGATTCCACTGCGGCTTGTGCCACACTGGCCCGCCAGGTGTCGATGGAAAGGATGGCGCCCGGAAATTCTTTCAAAATGGCCTCAATCCCTGGAATTACACGGCGCAATTCTTCTGCTTCCGTGATCTCTGCGGCGCCCGGTCGGGAAGATGCCCCACCGATATCGAGCATGGCCGCGCCTTCGCGGAGCATTTTTTCGGATTGATGCAAGAGGCTCGCCTTATCGGAGTATTTGCCACCATCGAAAAATGAATCGGGGGTGACATTGAGAATGCCCATCACGATGGTTCGCGAAAGGTCAAGGAGCTGGCCTTTGCAAAGGATGGACATGGGAGGGTGGACGCTGGACATTAGACTAGAAATGTTTAATGCTGGAACTCGGATACAACGCTTTGGAACGTCCAAGGGTCCAAAGTCCAACGGTCCAAAGGCTAAGCGTTCCGCTTGGGAAAAAGTTTGCGCAGCAGTGTGATGGGCGAGAAATCTGACCTGGAAAAAGTCAGTTCCACGAACACCAGTTTTAGCCGGCGGCTTGCACTGGAAACAGCGATCAACAGCGCATTTCTACCTTCTTCCTGTACTTTATGCACGGAATCCAAATGCCAGTCATTCGATTGGATGGATTCCTCCGGCTGGTCAGCAATTGCGTCTGCGAGGTGATATCCTTTGGATTCGAGGGTTTGAAGTGCTTCGGAAACGGATTGATTTTGTTGCATGGGTGATTATTGGCAAATCTTAGGCGGTTAAATTTATCCACCTGGGTTTTGAGGAATATTACAAAGTCAAAAGAACGACGAAATTTGAGTAAGTGCTGCGTAGGCGATGAGAAAAAGTTTTCCACATTGCGCGATGGAGAGAATTTAATAAAGGTACTCAGGTGCCCAACTCCAATTGCTCGCGCACCAATTGATAGTACGCGCCCCGTTTGTTGGTCAATTCCTGATGGGTGCCTTGTTCCAGGACCTCGCCTTTTTCCAACACGATGATATTATCGGCATTGCGCACAGTACTCAAGCGGTGGGCTACGATGACCACGGTTTTTTCTTTGAATGCAGCTTCCAAATTGCGCATGATCACCTTTTCATTGTGTGCATCCAGGGCATTGGTCGCCTCATCAAAGAAGATGTATTTTGGGTTCTTATACAACGCCCGTGCGATGAGTAAACGTTGCTTTTGTCCCTGGCTGAGGCCCGTGCCGTCTTGTCCGATCTTGGTATTGAAACCAAGCGGCAACATTTCGATAAATGCCTGAATATGAGCAGTTTTTGCAGATTCCAAAAGCCGTGTACGATCAATGTTTTCCTCCCCCAGTGCGATATTTCTTGCAATGGTATCATTGAAAATAAAACCGTCCTGCATTACTACGCCACAATTGGCCCGCCATATTTTGTGTTGAAAGCTGTCGAGGCTCAGGTCGTTCAGTCGAATGCTGCCTTCCTGGGGGGTGTAGAAATTGAGCAGGAGTTTTAACAAGGTGGTTTTGCCCGAACCTGAAGTGCCCACAATGGCCGTGGTTTTTCCGAGCGGGAACTGGATATTCAGGTGTTTCAGCACCCAGGGATCGTGCGGACCTCCGTAGCGGAACGACACGTTTTGCAGGCTGAGGTCGCCGGATTTTGGCAGATCGCCCACTTTCGCGTCTTCATTTGCGTCTTCGTCGGCGCGCTGGTGAATCTCATTCATGCGTTCGAGGCTTATTTTTGCCTCCTGCGCATGGAGAATGAACTGCACGAGGGATTCCAAAGGTCCGTTCATGTGCCCTATGATGTATTGTACCGCCAACATAGCGCCCAAGGTCATTTCATTGTTGATAACGGCCTGGGCAGCCAGTACTGAAATCACAATATTTTTTCCTTCATTGATAAACGCCGCGCCCGCACGTTGCTGCTGGTCGGTGGAGAGATATTGGACATTCACACGGAAAAGCCGCGCCTGAATGCGCTCCCAGGCCCAGCGCTTTTGTCGTTCGGCATTGTGCAGTTTTATTTCCTGCATACCGTTCACCAGCTGAATGAGTGCATTTTGGTTTTCGGCCATTTGCTCAAAACGACGGTAATCCAACGAACGGCGTCGCGCGAGAAAAAGCCAGACCCAGCCGAAATACCCTGCCGCGCCCAGCGCAAACACCATGAAGATCAATTGATTATAGAATAAAAGCACTCCGCCGAACACCAGCAAATTGACCAGAGAGAAAATCGTCACCAACGACGAAGAGGTCAAAAAGCGCTCCACCCGTTCGTTGTCGTAAATCCGCTGCAGCAGGTCGCCGGTCATCTTCGAGTCGAAGTACGACATGGGCAGCCGCATAAGTTTCAGCAGAAAATCGGAGACCAGGTTGATGTTGATCCTTGTGCCGATGTGCAGCAGGATCCAGCCCCGGATGAACTCCACCGCCACCTGACTGGCAAACAACACGCCCTGTGCGGCAAGGATGAGGTATACAAAATTGAGGTCGCGCAATTGTACCCCTTTGTCTACCAGGGCCTGCATCAAAAATGGAAAAGCCAACTGTATCAGACTTCCCAGCAGCAGTCCGATAAAAAGTTGCCAGATCAGGCGTTTGTGTTGTCCCAGATATGGCCATAAAAATTTGAAACCCGAACGGTTGGTTTTTTCACCCTCGCGGTCAAAAAACTCCGGCGTAGTCTCCAGCAAGAGCAAAATACCCTGAGGCTCGGTGTTGACCACATCGCTGATCCAGCCATTCAGGAAGTCCTGCTCTTTCATTTTGACCTTCCCGGAAGCCGGATCGGCGACAAAAACCTGTCCGCCCGAAATTTTGTACACCACCACAAAATGGTCTTGCTTCCAGTGTGCCACGCAGGGTAGGGGAATGTCGTTGGAGAGCCGGTCGAACCCTGTTTTTACGCCCAGCGTACGGAATCCTATCTTTTCAGCGCCCTCGGCAATGCCCGCCAACGATGCGCTTACCTTGTCAGTATGCGAAAGTTGCCGTAAAAACTCGATCGAATAATAGCGACCATAGTGCCGCGCAATCATGCGAAGGCAAGCGGCGCCACAGTCGGACGAGTCAAATTGTTTGTCGAAAGGGAATTTGTCCACGATGCGTATTGGGCGGGGTTTGGCTGCAAAAATAGGCGAATGGTTCGGTTGGAAAAATGATTACGGGTTTTTGACGAGTATTGTCTTGTTTCGGGCCAATTTTGCGCGTCAATGAATATATCCCGGAACGCCGATCCGGGGAAACGTAAAATGCCCCCGGAACGCCGTTCCGGAGAACGTAAAATGCCCCTGGAACAGTGTTCCGGGATATCAAACCGCACCATGATACAAAAAGAACAAATCGCCGAGCGTTTTCGCCAGTTGCAGGACGGTATTTGTCAGGCCTTAGAAGCAGCCGATGGCGGCGGAAAGTTTTTGGAAGATAATTGGTTGCGGCCTGAGGGCGGTGGCGGCAGAAGTCGTGTGCTCGAAGGCAAGACCATTGAAAAAGGCGGGGTCATGTTTTCTGCGGTGCACGGTCCGCTGCCGGAAATTACGGCCAAGGCCATGAATATTGCGCCAACCGATTTTTTTGCCACGGGTGTTTCCATTGTGTTACATCCACAGAGTCCAATGGCGCCAATCATCCACATGAACGTGCGATATTTTGAGACCGCAGGCGGGGAAAGATGGTGGTTCGGAGGCGGCATTGACCTCACCCCGCATTATGTAGTGCCTGAGGATGCGCAGTTTTTTCATCAACAATTGCGGGAGACCTGTGCGCAGTTTTCCCCCACCTTTTACCCCGATTTTAAAAAACAGGCTGACGATTATTTTTTCCTGAAACACCGTCAGGAAACAAGGGGCATTGGTGGCATTTTCTTTGATTATCTGGACGAAAAAACCGGCTTTTCCCAAGAAAAACTCTTTGAATTTGCTTTGGCGGTGGGCGAAACTTTTGCTCCGACCTATACGGAATTACTGCTGCGTGCAGCACCAAGAGCGTATGGCGAACCCGAAAAACGCTGGCAGATGCTCCGCCGGGGCCGCTATGTGGAGTTCAATCTGGTATGGGATCGTGGCACCAAATTTGGCTTGGAAACCAATGGTCGAACGGAGAGTATTCTGATGTCCATGCCACCAACAGCGCAATGGGCGTACAATCTACAACCGGAACCAGGAAGTGTTGAAGCGGAGACCTTGGGTTGGCTTCGAAAAGGAGTGGAGTGGGGGAGTTTATGAGTCAAGAGGTCATTGAGGGTCATTGAAGGTCATTGGGTCATTTCGTCATTGGTCATTGATCATTGATCGATATAGGGCTTGATTTAGGGCATTGGAATTTTGTTGTTTTTATTCCATTTACAAACCATAATTTTGCCATCCTTTTTAAAATGCATAATTGTCCAAATAATATTCTTTGGCTTACAGGGTTCTCTGGCTGCTGCTCATTGTCCCAATGGCGTCCATGACTTTAATGACCCAATGACCCTAATGACCCCTAATGACCCTCAATGATGCTCAATATGGCGAATCACAACTTTCTTGAAGAACTCCGCTGGCGCGGACTTATCCATGATTTCACCCCTGGTGTAGAAGAACATTTTAATAACGGAATCGTACGTGCCTATATCGGTTTTGATCCCACAGCGCCTTCGCTGACCATTGGTAATTACGTGCAGATCATGCTGCTCACGTTCCTCCAACGTGCTGGTCACCAGCCGGTTGTACTCATGGGTGGGGCCACCGGACGGATAGGAGACCCCAGCGGCAAAGACAAGGAACGCGATCTTAAAAGTTTTGAGGAGCTTGATAGCAATATGGCGCACCAGGCCGAGCAGGCCAAGCGTATGCTCGACTTTAACCCGGCCACGCCCAATCACGCGATTTTGCTGAATAACTACGATTTTTACAAGGACATGAACATCCTTGATTTTCTGCGTGATGTGGGTAAGTACCTGACGGTCAATTATATGATGTCGAAAGAGAGTGTCCGCCGACGCATTGAAGGAGAGACAGGTATTTCGTTTACGGAGTTTAGTTACCAGTTGTTGCAGGGCTATGATTTTGTGCTGTTACATCGCAATCATGGCATCACCGTACAGATGGGCGGATCTGATCAATTTGGTAACATCACCGCAGGGGTAGAATTAGCGCGTAAGATCGATGAAGCAAAAGTATTTGCAGTCACTACTCCATTGCTCACCAAAGCCGATGGATCCAAGTTCGGAAAGAGCGAATCTGGCAACCTCTGGCTTGATGCGAAATTGACGACCCCTTACAAATTTTACCAGTTCTGGCTCAATGCCGACGACCGGGATCTGCCGAAGTTTTTGCGTTATTTCTCGCTAAAGAATAGGGAGGAGATCGAAAACATCGAGGCCCGCCAATCTGCGCAGGACATCAAACGGGTGTTTGCGGAAGAACTCACGGTGCGCATCCATGGACAATCCGCCTATGAATCAGTGCTGACGGTATCCAGGCTGCTCTTTGATCCAAAAGCCGATGCCGACACCCTCCGAAGTCTGGGCGCCGACACTTTGGCGGAGGTTTCAGAGGAGATTCCAGCCCCTAAAATCGCCCTTTCAGCGCTTAAAAATGGCCTGAATATCCTTGATTTCCTTTCTGAAACGACTGGGATACTGGAAAGCCGTAGCGAAGCCAAACGGGCAATTCAGGCAAATACCATCTCGGTTAATAAGATAAAGATCAATGATTTAGGCGTAATCATTACCACACCAGACCTGTTGCACGGCAAATTTTTGATGGTAGAAAACGGGAAGAAGAATAAGTATCTGGTGGTGGTGGAGTAGTCTATTCAATCTTCACAAACATCCCAGTCCGGACTCCCGTCTCACCATGAATCGCCGGACAAATGTACGTTCCTAAATACACCAGTTATCTCCCATTTTTTCCGGAATTTTTCAGATTTTTGCCCAGCCAACAAATCCCCAAATCCCCAAATCCACATATTTACCAATCAACAACAACTATGACCGCTAAAGGTATCCCAACCGTAGACCTCGCTCAGTTCACCCAGGGCGACGCGAATCAACGCGAAGCATTTGTGCGTCAACTGGGTGCTGCATTTCACGAAGTGGGTTTTGTAGCC
>JAUSMG010000040.1 GCA_030645295.1 Saprospiraceae bacterium
CCGTTTTAAACGGTCACAACGACGTGGAAACCGTGACGCTCACGGCCAACGACGGCAACGGCAACACGCAGCCCTGCTCATTCACCGTTACCTTGAAAGACGGGATCAAGCCAAGCATCAGCTGCCCATCGAACACCACCGTTGCGGCAGACGGGACTTGCGCAGGCACGGTGGGCAGTTATTCGCCCGTTTCCCTGAGCGACAACTGCACGGCCAATCCGACGGTGACACAAAGCCCTTCCCCTTCCACGGTACTGAACGGCCACAACGACGTGGAAACCGTGACGCTCACGGCCAACGACGGCAACGGCAACACGCAGCCATGTTCGTTCACGGTGACCTTGAAGGATATAAGCAAGCCCACCATTGTTTGCCCGGGCAACCAGAATATCCCTGCCAATGCAAGCTGCTCAGGCCCAGTTGGTTCATGGAGCCCTTTCTTATTGCGCGACAACTGTACGCCTTCCAACCTTATCACGGTTAGTCAAAGCCCTGCCCCCAATACGCTGTTAAGCGGGCACAATGCTTCGGCATTGGTGACATTGACAGCCAATGACGGCAACGGAAACACGCAGAATTGTTCGTTCACTGTTACTTTGAAAGATCAGACCTTGCCTATTGCAAAGTGTAAGAATCTGGTTGCAAATTTGGATGTCAATGGTGTCGTCACTGTGGCTGCTTCGGCCATAGACAACGGCAGTTCTGACAATTGTACGTTCACATTACTGCTTACGCCAAATACCTTCAAATGCGCCAATATTGGCGCAAATACCGTAACCCTCCGCGCCACGGACGTTGGGGGGAACACCGCGAATTGCACGGCCACGGTAACCGTGCGGGATTTGGCCTTACCAATGGCAAAATGCAAAAACACAACGATTTTTCTGGACAACACAGGGCAAGTCACCCTCACAGCGGTACAAGTGGACAACGGTAGTACAGACAATTGTAGCATCCAATTAAGGAGCATTGACCGAAGCGCCTTTAACTGTGGAGATATTGGCGGCACGCAACCAGTAACTTTGACGGTGAAGGATCCGAGTGGGAACTCGGCTTCATGTATTTCACAAGTAATGGTAAGAGATGGCCTTGCGCCAACGGCTGCATGTGAAGACGTTACCGTTCAACTAGGCACGAATGGCATAGTTGTCGTATACGGAGCAGACCTGGCCACTAACAGCAGCGACAACTGCTCGGTATGGTCGTATAATCCGGTCGTAAAGGTGTACACGACGGCTAACCTCGGTCCCAATAATTTGACCATCACGGTAAAGGATTGGAGCGGCAATCCAGCCACTTGTGTATCAGTCGTGACCGTAGAGCCGCACAATGGCAATAACGACTTCCAGCAAGGTGGCAAAGGGAAAGACAATGTATGGGTTGAAGATTTCGTCGTTTATCCTAATCCGACTACCGGCGAGACATCGGTGGCGTTTCGACTGCCTGCTGAGCAAGCGTTTTCTTTCCGCATTTTTGATGCCACGGGGCGAATGGTTCTCAGCTGGGAAGACCGTGGGTTGGAAGGAGATAATCATCTTCCCTTGCGCATGGGAGACCTTGCTCCGGGCGTTTACCTGATTGATTTCCAATCAGATAACTGGAGAGTGCAGAAGCGGTTGGTCTTGCAGCGATAAATATGTAAAAACCGCAGCTCCCTATCAGTTGGGTCATCACTGCATATTTGTATTTGGAAACATTACCTTTTCCGGATATTTCTTTAGTTCATCCATCACGGCTTCAAATAGTTTCTTTTTGACCCTGCCTGAATTTTTTGATTCAACTAAGTATCGCACTATTAATTCTACCCAGGTGTTGTTATGAGCTCTTAAAATGACAGAAGGATATTCATTTACATCCAGTTCATCTACGGGAGTGTCTCTCAAAATTATTTTAAATCGCTTTACCCGTCTTACCATTTCCACGCCAATTTCGGTTTCAACAATACGTTTAACGGTATCGCTGGTAAACTTGAAATCGCTTTTATAAGATATGAACAAACTCAGCTCGTTCCAGATGAAAGGGAATAGTGGCCATGAGTAATTATATACATATTCACTGAATACTTTCGAGTTGGAAAATCTTATAATACGTCCACTGGGATGGTCATCCGATAGATAATCGCCATTAAATTCCCATAGTGTCGTGTCAATGTAACTTACATTGATTATATCGCCATACACGTTGCCTATCCGTATGCGGTCACCCACTTCGTATGGCTTACGGATGAGAATGTATAGCCATCCAAAAAAGCTGGTAATAAGATTTTGTAAAGCAAATCCAAGTATGATTGATATGATGCCAAATGAAACCATGGCGGCGTACCAATTAGCAAACAGCAGCGAAAGGATAATGCCCAGTATGAGCAGACTCGCAAACAAGTCGGCAATACGGTTGAAGTTAAATACAGTGGTTTTATCTTCTATTTTACGGTTAAATATTTTTTTTATAAACCTGGTTGCCAGCAACACTAAAGAGATCAACATTACGGCAAGCACAATTTTTTGCGCCAGCATAATATACATGCTGGAAATGGGTAAACGTTTCCAGCCTAAAAGAAAATATAGGGTACCGCAGATCAAAAATATGATGGTGCTTATTCCCAACAAGGGAGCCTCTTGCTTTAATGCAGCAGCACTTTCCTCTTGTTTAGAAACTGCGGTTTCGCTCAAGGCTCTTTGTACTTTCTTATCCTTTTTAATGTCTTCTAATGCTTTATCTTCGATGGGCTCTGAAATTTCCATATATGATTTTAAATTTAGTGGTAAACGGAAGGCAGACTACTGTACATTTTGACATTGTGCGGGTTCCATCAATGAGTCTATTGATTTTTACAATAGAAGGCCCTTTAGGCACAGCCCAACTTTTCAGCACTCCTTCCATTTCCAACCTGAAATCATAATGTAAACGCGAGGCATCATGCTTCTGAATTACAAAACAAAATTTATCACTGTCAAGTTTGCCACCCGTAGGTTCCGAACTTTCTTTGAAATTTCGTTTCTCTATATATTGGGTAAGTGCCATGATTACTGTTTATAGCTTTTAAGCCATAGTTATTTTATTATGAAACAAATCGTTCAGGGATCCTAAATTATTGAAAGCGTCGCCCGTAGTATTGTTAAAATATACATAAACTGTTTTGCCTTCGTCTATCCATCCATTCAGGTAACTTGCATATTCGTTTAAAAAATCTTCTGAATAGCTATCCAGATAATTTTCTGTAGGGCCATGAAACCTGATATACATAAAATCAGATTTATGATTTAAAAACGGTGTTGCTGAGTCTGGTATATCTTGTATGACAATTGCAGCTTTATAAGAATTTAATAAGTCATAAACACTCTTATGATACCATGATTTATTTTGAAACTCTACCGCAATTTTCCAGTCTTGCGGGGCATTTATTTCCTTAATGCAACTTAATAGTTTGTCTAATTGAGCAATGTGTTCTCTACCCAGACTTGGGGGAAACTGAATGAGCAGACATCCTTTTTTATTCTGAACGGCGTTCATTGATTTAAAAAACCGCATTACAACCTCTTCCTTAAAATTAAATCCTTTGGAATGCGTAATCTCTTTCCATAATTTGAATGTGAACTTGAAATGTTCCGGAACTGAGACCGCCCATTTAGCCACGGTTGCTGTTTGTGGAATTTTATAGAAGGAACTGTTTATCTCTATACTGTTAAAAAGCGATGAATAATATGTTAAATGGCTTGCATTCTCAAATGGTGGCGAGTATATGTATTTGGAAATAGGTAGTTGTAGACCGCTTAATCCTGAATGAAAACGCGGCTGAAAACACGGAGAAACATTCATAATTATCAGGAATTTATAGGTGGTTTTGGATAGACTTCAAATTACGTGTTTACATATGGTATGAGAGGACGAAAGTTAATCACGCCATTTTTGGAAAAGGGTCAGTTGCAAATGACGTGTTAACTTTCTCCTACTCATAACAATAGAAATCCTAGCGATGAATTTCTTCGCCTTTGTTCGTACGCCAGTTATTTTCAAAGTATTTGGCATCTTCATCGTTACGAGGATGAACTCCCATAACAATATTTCCGCTTTTAACTCCTGATTCATAAACCTTGGCACGATCTTCAGGTAGACCGGAGCCTACCAGGGCGCCGATTATTCCTCCTGTAATACCTCCTGCACCCGCACCTGCAAGTCCTGCTGCAATGGGTCCTGCTACAATAAGTCCAAGACCAGGAATTACTATGCTTGTACCAACTGCGGCAATTATTCCTGCAATAGCGCCTACGGTTCCGCCAATGGCTGAACCCTTTCCGGCGCCCTCAGCGACTTTATTGCCTAATTCGGTTTCCGCTACATCTCCAGAGAAGTGTCTTTTGCGTGTTTCATCCGACATCACTAAATTGATATCATCTTTTGTATATCCTCTTTCATGCAAAGTATTGTACGCATTTTCTGTGCCTTCTCTGTCACGAAACATTCCGGTCAACATGCTGCGGTCGTTGGTCTTGGTTCCAACCCCTTGATTTTGATTCTCTGTCATTTTAAATTTGATTTAAATTGTTAATTGTTTTAATTTTTCAGACACACTCTACTGTAAATGCCTTAATGGATTTCACTGATGTTACATTTTTTATGTTTTATTTTTCCCTGCCTTTATCACGAAAAATACAATTAGAACTGTAATTGCTATGACAATGAAAATACCGAAACCCATTCCTGCACTAAAAATTCCTGCTATAGCTTCACAAGAACTTATAATGGATGAAAGAAATAATAGCACTATTACAGTTATTAGATTTATTTTTTTCATTGAAGTGTCTTGTTTAAAATAGAAAAGAAAACCTTTCTGCCTTACAGAAAGGTTTCCAAATTGGCTTTACACGCTTCCTTTGTCAGAATCTTTACGCATTGAATCAAATTCTTGCTCTTTCTTTTCATTGTCGCGATTTATAGAGGTGGATTTGCCTGTATTTGCATTTCCCCCTTCTACTTCATCACGCAATTGATTGTTCTGGTTTGAAGGTTTTTTACCAGATTGTTCATTTCTGCGTTGAGAATCTTCTTTCCTTTCCTCAGTAGTACGCGGGTCGATTGGTTTTTTTCCTGTACTTCCAGTCGCTTCTCCGTTTTTATTTTTTGCATTTTCATCATCACTTACTGGACGATTTTTATTTTGCGTGGAGTCGTTAGGATTTGATTTTTGGTTGTCTTGATTGGTCTTTCCTTTTGACATGGCATCATTTTGTTGATTGCGATTGTCGGTATTGCTCTTTTCCATGGTAATATGAATTTATTTGTAACTGAATTATTACACTGCAAAAGTGTGTATCTTAATTTTCGGAGTCATTACACAATTACCAATTAGAGTTACAAGATTCCCATATCTATCATGCACCTACCTCACAATAACCTACCTTTGCCCAATATGGAATCAGATCAATTGCTTCGAACCACCCTTTCCAATCTTGACATACCGGTTTTGAACGAAATGCAGGAACAGGCATTTCACACCATCCCGGACGAAAAAGACACGATACTGCTGGCGCCCACCGGCTCTGGAAAAACACTGGCTTTCCTCCTGCCCATCCTACACCTATTGAAGACCGATCAGCCCGGCGTACAATGCCTGGTTCTATCGCCTACCCGTGAACTGGCGATCCAGATCGAGCGGGTCTGGCAAAAAATGTCCACAGGCTTCAAGGTGAACACCTGTTATGGCGGACACCCGATGCAGACGGAGATCAACAACCTGAGTCAACCGCCCGCCTTGCTCATTGGCACACCGGGACGCATCGTGGAACATATAAATCGGAAAACTTTCGATCCTCAGACGGTCAGGATCATTGTGCTGGATGAGTTCGACAAAAGCCTGGCCATGGGTTTTCAGGAACAAATGGCCGAGATACTCAAAGCACTTGGGGGCCTGGAAAAACGGATTCTGGCCTCGGCTACGACCAAATTGGTCATTCCTCCTTTTGTAGGCATTACCAAACCCATCACGCTGAATTACACTGATGCCGAAGCAAAATCTACCGATGGCTTGAGCATAAAAAGCGTTGTGTCAGCCGCTCACGACAAATTTGAAGCATTGGTCCAGTTGTTGTGCTACTTCGGTTCTGAGCCCACGCTCATTTTTTGCAATCAACGCGAAACCACCGAGATCACCCGGGAGCGCCTGGCCGAACGGGGCATCGCCAGCGCCAGTTTTCACGGCGGCATGGAGCAGGTGGAGCGGGAATCTACTTTGGTTCAATTCCGAAATGGCAGCATTGTGTTTCTGGTCGCTTCCGATCTGGCAGCCCGCGGACTCGATATTCCGGAGGTAAAAAATGTGGTGCATTACGAACTTCCGATGAAACTCAACGACTTCATTCACCGCAACGGACGCACGGCGCGCATGCACGCGCAAGGGGTAGCCTACCTGATTTTACCGCCTGACGAACTACTGCCCGCTTATCTTACCGAGCGCCCGGAGGTGCTGCAATTACCTGATGATCACCCTCTTCCGCCTTTCCCGTCCTGGGTAACCCTGTACATTAGCGGGGGCAAAAAGGACAAACTCAGCAAAATAGACATCGTTGGTTTCCTCTCCAAAAAAGGAGGCCTAAAACTTGATGATCTGGGCAAAATTGAAATGATGGATCACATGTCTTTTATCGCCGTTAAAAAAGACGTGCTGAAGCATTTGCTGAAAGCCATCGCCAATGAGAAGATGAAAGGGAAGAAATATAAGATTGCGGTGGCGAAGTGAGGTTAGAGGAAGTTTTCTAGGCTCCCAGCTCCACTGTGCCATCCGCGTGCCGTGCAAACCGGCCCTCCGTACGGTCATGTACTTGATCGTACCGACTCCAGGGCCAGCCGCCGAATTTCGTGGCATGGTAGTCATCAAAAGCCTGTTGGATCTCCTCCTTGGTGTTCATCACAAAAGGACCATACTGGATCACCGTTTCACCGATGGGCCGGCCTTGCAAGACGAGGATACGCGCTTCTGAATCGCCGTTTACGATGTTCAGATCTGCCGCAGCGTTGACCACCACGGCATGGTATTTTTCGATCACTTTGCCTGCCAGGGAAATTTGATCGCCCAGGTAAAAATACAGCGAACGGTGGATGCCTTTGTTGGCTTTGGGTAGCGTAAATGTGGCGCCTGGGGCTAATTTTAGGTTGAAAATGGCCACTTCGTTGTTCAAATCTGCCGCCCAGGAATCCGGTGGCGGCGCCGGGGCAACATGCTCCTGCAATTTACCGGCGATCACCTCTACCTCCGTGGTTTTTCCGCCCGGATCGGTATGGTTCAGTTTCGGTATTTTGCTGCCCCAGAGCATTTTGAAATGAGGCTCTACCATCTTGTTTTTCTTGGGGAGGTTAAGCCAGATCTGGAAGAGTTCCATAGGATTTTCCTCGTCTTTTTTCAGCAAGGGGAACATTTCGGAGTGCTGAACACCTTTTCCGGCGGTCATCCATTGCACATCTCCCTCACCGTACCGTCCCGAGGCGCCTAATGAATCGGCATGGTCCACGAGACCATCGCGTACGACGGTAATGGTTTCAAAACCCCGGTGCGGATGGCCCGGAAAGCCTGGCACTTTTTTACCATGATACATGCGCCAGCCGTCTTTAATGATGAAATCATCGCCCAGACTGCGACCTTTGAGCGAAACTGCGGGCCCCATTTCTTCATTGCCTTTTGGGAACTTGTCTTCATGGTGTACACAAAAAAGGAAAGGGTCGAGCGTGTCCCAGGCAAAGCCCATCGGCTTCACTTCGAGGATCGGATCAGCATTGTTTTTTTGCTCCTTCAGGTCTTCGTTCGTTTTGGATCGTCCGTTCCAGGGCAGGCCAAACATGGCCATAACACCCAGGGAGAATTTGGCCAAAAAGCCTCTGCGGTTGTCTTTATTGGTACCCATTATATTGATTGATAAAGCAATTGAATAATAAAGAACAGTAGAAACAGCTTTTGGTAATTTGGGTTTAATAAATACTCGGTCAAAAATATTTCACGCAACGGCGCAACGGCGATATTTCACGCAACGGCGCAACGGCGATATTTCACGCAACGGCGCAACGGCAATATTTCACGCAACGGCGCAACGGCGCAACGTTTTGGTGGTCATGTAGTATTATCGTTGCGGCGTTACGGTGTTGGCCATTGTATCGTTGCGCCGTTGCGCCGTTGCGTGAAATTTTTTTGTCCACGCATCCAAGTGCCGGGGATTACGATTTAGGCACCACGGCAACATCACCGCACCACCGTCACATCCCCTGTATAAAATTCAATCTCTCCATTAAGAAACCTTACCCTGATCACATACAAATACACCCCCGAAACAGCTTCTTTCCCCTTGATTCGGCCATCCCAACCGTGTATCCCATCCGTGGCTGGGAAATTCTGATTTTCAAAGATAAGGCTGCCCCAGCGATCATAGATTTGCAGCAGTTCAATCGATTCTACATCCTGAGCGCCGAAGACAGAGAAATAACCATTCAGGTGGTCGGAGTTGGGTTTAAACACATTCGGAATATAAACCGAACCTGGTAATACCTTGATAGTCAATGCATCAGAAACCACACAGCCAATCGTATCGGTTGCAAATAACGTATAGGTAGTGGTCTGGAGCGGGGAAGCCTGAGTGGTCAGACAAGAATCACAATCAAGATAGATTGGCGGCTCCCAGTGATAAGCGATCACCCGCCCGGGATCACTCAGTACGCCGGTCAGGGATACCGAACTGCCCAGGGCTATCGTAGTGTCCGTGATGGCCTGGATGGAATTTGTGACCGGTACCTGCGAAGGATCCGGTTCCGGGACGGTCACCGTGGCTGAGACGGGACAAATTCCTGCTCCGCTGACCGATACAGTATAAATGCCCGCGCTCAAATGCGTGGCTACCGATCCAAATTGCGGAGGCAGGGTGCTCCATGCATACATTAGGCTACCCGCTGCGGACTGGAATTCAGCCCTGGCAGTACCATTCTTTCCACCAACACAGGAAGCGGGGGTAATGCTGGTATTCAGACCCAAAACCTCCACCGGAAAGGTAATGGAGGAGGATCCGCTGCAATTGCTCGAAGCCTGCAACGAAACCGTATAAAGACCGGGGCCGCTGAAGGTATGAGTGGGATTTTGTGTATTGTTTACATTGGATGACCCGGAGGCAGGATCGCCGAAATTCCAGGTCCAGATCTCCGGGCAATTGCTGGAAAGATCTGTAAAAGCATACAGATTATTGCCAGTACAAACGCTGCTGAAATTTGCAGCAATAGCCGACGCGTTTTCAATATGAATATCATCGAATGCTATACCGTCATAGTCATTACAGGTGGTTCCCGAACCAAATGTAAAGCGAAACCGCACGTTGGGCTTCCCAGCCAGTTCCGGCATGCATTGTTTGGCGAGCACCCAGCCACCACTTCCGTTGCCGCCCTGACAGTTGCCCGAAGTGGCTTGTATATTTCCGGACCAGCCCTGACGCGGATTGGCCAGGTTGCTGAGGTTAGTAATCGACGATGTATTGTACCAATGCTCGTTCAAACAACTGGAAGGATCATTGTAGACGCCTGCATTGATCCAATTGGAGCCGTTGTCAAGGGAATATTGGAAATTTGCGCCATCGTAATGAAGTTCAGATTCCCACCAGATCTTGAACTGAAGATACGGATGCGTTAGCAGTGTGAAATCGAAACAAGGGCTTTCGACAAAGGAGCGCTGCCCCAGACTATAAAAAGAGCCGCTCAAACCCCCTGTGATCCAGCAATTATTGCCTGATCCAGCGGTATTGATGGTCGGTTTGTTCGGAGTACCCCAGGCCCAGTCATTCCCCTGGCCGCCGGATATCCAGGCGCTAGAAGAAGTCTCAAAGTCTTCGTGGTAAGGGAAGCTGGTAATTGGAACGCCGCATTGGGCGCCAAGCTGGATGGGTTGAAAATAGAATGCCGTAAAGAGGATTAAGAAAAGTGGAAGGGCGGAGTGCCTGGATTTAGGTGTGTATTGGCGCATGGTTGGCCTGTGTGATTAACCATTATATGTGTTGATCAGGGTGTTGCCCAGTCTACCACTTACTTCTTAGCCTTAGCCGCCTTCTTCGCAGGTTTTTCCACCTCAAGCTCCGGCTCTGCTTCCATAGTTGCTGCGGATTGCTTTGCAGGTTTCTTTTTCGTTGCTTCTGCTCCCTCCTCCGCCCCTGCCCGCCTAGGCTCGGCAGGCGGGATGGCTACGGCGGGTAAAGTTTCGGCTTTCTCTGCCTCCGCAGTTTCCGCAGCAATTTTTTCGGCTTCGCGCTTAGCTTCTTCAAAAATGCCGTGTTCGCGCATGAAATTGTACCATTTGATACATTTCTGAATGTCGCCAATGTGTACCCTGTCGCGGTCATGTTCCGGAAGAACCGCCGTGAAATAAGCGCGCAACTCAGGACTGCTCGCCTTTGGGTCGGCGGGTGGGGTAGTGTCATGCAGGTCCAGCATTTTCTGGAAGACCTCCACGAGCGGCACCGTGCTTTCGCCTTCGTCCGTGAAGGTGTAAACAGCCACCGTAGCAAGCGGAGTGATCTGCTGCTGGCGCACCGGCACGAAGCGGGTGCGACCTTCTTTGCGGTCATCAATGATGACACCGTTTGCACGGCTGCTCACAAGTTTGTGTACGCCGGGAGCGCCGGGCACGACTAGATATTTGTCTATGTTCATTTTCTAACGATGAACTATAAACGATGAACGATGAACCATGAACGAAGTAGTGACGTCAATCACTTACACCCCGTTCATCGTTCATCGTTCATCGTTCATAGTTTATTTAAACGGTCATGATTTCCTTTTCCTTCGCAGCAACCACAGTATCCGTGTGTTCTACGTATTTGTTCACCATGTTTTGAAGATCGATCTCTTTGCGTTTGCCCACGTCTTCGGCCAGACCGTCTTTCACGGCTTTTTTAATGTGCTCCAGACCCTTATGCCGGGCATTGCGAATCCCTACCTTGCTTTCCTCGCCCGCGTGTTTGGCTTTTTTTACCAGCTCTTTGCGGCGTTCCTCGGTAAGGGGCGGAACAGAAAGCCGGATGCATTCCCCATCGTTCTGCGGCGTCATGCCGAGATTGGAGTTGATGATCACGCGCTCAATGGGCCCTACCATATTCCGCTCCCAGGGCTGGATCATAATGGTGCGTGCATCGCTGATCTGAAGGTTGGCGATTTGTGTGATGGGAACAGGGGCGCCGTAGTAGTCCACCATGAGGTCGGCTACCAGGCTGGTTGAGGCTTTGCCGGTACGCACTTTGACGAGTTCGTGGTCAAGGTGCTCGAGGGCTTTTTTCATGTGGGCCTCTGCTTCGGCCATAATTGCATGTACTTCTTCCATATCTTGAGTAATGTGGTCAATGAGGTAATGTGGTCAATGTGATCCCACCTTCGTTAAAACTACGGCGGGTAAAAATGTGGTTAACGGTCAAAAGTCAACGGTCAAAAGTCAAAAGTCAACGGTCAGCGGTCAAAAGTCAACGGTCAACGGTCAAAAGTCAACAGTCCCCCCAACCGTTTCACGCCGCAAATTTCACCAAGTTTTCCTTTTTATTTGAAAAGATGCGGGGAAAATCTGCACCTGTGTACCTTCGGGCGGAATTATTATTAAATTTCTTCTGTTAGAGGGCGAGTAGAACGTGCAATTTCAAGATTCAATTGGCATTTAGACATTTTTGTAACTTGGCACTCTAAACTTGGCACTTCAAACTTTTGTCAAAAACGGTTCATGCCCGAATTGCACGAAATAAAACGAACCCTGTCGCGCATCGAAAAACTGGAGCGGGATGTTAGCCTCAAACAGTTGCAAATCAACAGTTTGCTGGCCATCACACAGGCGATCAACGATAACGTTGCGGCGGTTGATCTGTTCAACATGTACAACACATTCCTGCGCTGGGAAATGGAACTCCGCAAGATGTGCCTTTTTTTGCGCGACAGCGGTACATGGGAGTGCAAAACGTATTTGGGCATTGATCCATCCTTACTGGATTGTGATATCAGTACCGAACTCGATCGCTACCGTACCACGCAAGGTCTGGAAAAATCGGAACACCCGCTCATCCGGGAATTTGATCTGGTCATTCCCGTATTGCACAAGAACGAAGCCATTGCCTACGCTTTTATTGGTGGCTTTAAAGACGACGACGATGTGTACAACAAGGTACAGTTCGTCACCACCATCACCAATGTGATCGCGGTGGCCATCGAAAACAAAAAGCTTTTCAAAGAGCGGATGCGGCAGGAAGTGGTGAACCGTGAGCTGGAGGTAGCCGCAGAGATCCAGCGCACCCTGGTGCCCTGGCGACTTCCTTCGGGTAAAAACTACGAGCTTTCAAGCATCTACAAACCACACTTTGCGGTGGGCGGCGATTACTATGATGTGGTGGAATTTCCCGACGGACAAATTGCTTTTTGCATCGCCGACATCACCGGCAAAGGGATGGCAGCGGCCTTGCTGATGGCCAATTTCCAGGCCAATTTCCGCGCACTCATCACCCGGCGTCCCACACTTGAAGAGATCATGAATGAACTCAATGAGGCGGTTTTTAACGTGACGCAGGGCGATAAATTCATTACCCTTTTCCTGGCAAAATACGACTCCGCCACCCGTACCCTCCATTATGTGAATGCAGGCCATACGCCGCCTGTACTGATCTCCAAAGGCGAAGTCGTGCTGCTCAAAAATGGCTGCACTTCCCTGGGCTGGCTTCCTGAACTGCCGTTTCTCGAGATCGGCGGACTCTGCCTCACGGACGAGGCCATCATCTTTTCTTATACCGATGGACTTACCGAAGTGCGCAATTCAGCAGGAGAAGAATTCGGAGAGGAGAAGCTACTGGATTTTTTGAGCAAAAATTCCTCTGAAAGCGCCAAGGAACTCAACACCAAACTCCTCAACCATATCGAAGCGTTCCGGGGGCGGGAACCCTGGCCGGATGATATTACGGTGTTGACTTGTAAGGTGTTTGAGTAGGTTGTGCGATGGCCAACTCGGCTGCAGCCTCTGCAAACTGCTCTTTATTTGGTAATCGGTTCATAGCTAACGTAGTTTCCATTGTAGCCGATTTTGCGACGGATACGCCCTTTTCCTGCAATCATGCGGCCCGTTGGAACCTGAGTGGTTCTTCCTGCATTATACTCTGTTTCAAGGGAGGAAGGAGCCGTCTCCCTGCCAAGGCGTTTCAGGGCTTCCTGAGCAAGGCTTGGGAGCGGTTTTTTAGGAATCAGTTGCCCACTAAGTGTGGATGTTTTGGCTTTGGCATAGAGTCCATAGCCGATTCGGATGACTTTGCCTTTTACAGCCAAGCCTCTTAATACGCGCCCTACCTGATCATACCCCCCCAAGTCGGCAAAGTCTTCGCGTAGAAATACCGTCAGCGCCCTTTTTCGAGCAATGCGCTGGGTTATCTTGCTTTCCAATAGATTCATTCTGGCCATTTTCATATAATCTTATTTGCAAAAATACGACATTATTAAGTGCAAAAATACGACATTATTGGGTTTGATTTGTCTTGCAAATTTTATGTTGACAGCTAGCGGAACGAGAAACCGGACCTACGGCGAGTAGCAAGGCGGCAGGTGGAATGTTAAAAACCTGAGGATGGTTTGGCCTTTTGCAGCCGCTCATTTTGGTAGTAGGCAAAGATCAACTAATGCCTTGTAAGCGATTCATTTTCAATACTTTCATTTTAAATTAATTCGTTCTAGATGAATTTGAACCTTTTTGATACTTTTGGCCGTACGTGAGAAAAGTGCGCATATTTACAAGTTAAAAGCCATTTTATAGATAACCTACTACATGACAAAAACTAAAGTTAGGCAAGCTGAATTCACCAAGTGGTTAGGACCATTGTTGAATGCTCTTAGAGATTTAGGAGGTTCCGGGCGACCAAAAGAAGCAACTGATAAGGTCGCAAAAAACCTCAATATTCCAGACAGCGTTTTAGAGGAAATAATGAAATCAGGCACGCCACGCTTCGCAAACCAAGTGGCATGGGCAAGACAATATTTAGTTTGGGAAGGACTCTTAGAAGACAATACACGTGGCATATGGACTTTGACAGACAAAGGGCGAACTACAAAACTTACGGACGAACAAGGGCGCCAAATTTTCTTAAAATGGGTTGACATTCACCAAAAAATCAGAAAGGACAAATCCAAAGCTGAAATAATTATTGAGCAAGAAGAAGAGGGACCTGAAAATATTGAACATACGTATACGCCAGGGCTTTTAGAAGTTTTACAAAGTGTTTCGCCAAAAGGATTTGAGAATATTTGCAAACGACTTTTAAGGGAACATGGATTTGAGAACGTTGAGGTGACGGGTGGTTCGCATGACGGAGGAATAGACGGATATGGAACGTTAGAGCTAAATCCATTTGTGTCTATTAAAGTTTTGTTTCAATGTAAACGCTATAAAGGAACTGTTTCAAGGGCTCAAGTTGGCGACTTTAGAAATGCAATGATTGGTAGAGCAGAAAAGGGAATGATTTTGACAACGGGGACATTTTCAGAAGATGCAAAAAGAGAAGCATCTAGAGATGGAGCACCCCCTGTTGAACTTATAGATGGGCAAAAACTTGTTCAGCTCTTTGAAGCGAAGCAATTGGGCGTAAAACCA
>JAUSMG010000052.1 GCA_030645295.1 Saprospiraceae bacterium
GTTTTTGATTACACCTTTTGCTCATATTCTAATCTCTGTACATGAAAAGTTACTCTACCCACCCGTTTTCCTTCACGACCCAAAAGCTATCCAAAGGACTATCGGTTCTTTTGGTGGCCATGCTGGTACAATGTTGGACACTTTCTGCCCAGGTTTTGATCAACCCTGCTGCTGAAGGAGGATTTCAAAATGGCACTTCCTTCGCATCTAACGGCTGGTCCGTTGCGAATGGATCGGTTACCAACCAATGGTTTGTTGGCACAGCGGCAACCGGATTTACAGGCCGTTCCGCTTATATTTCCAACGATGGCGGTATCACCAATACCTACACCAACACTCCAGGCGCGGCAATCTCTGTGGTGCATTTTTACCGGGACATAACTTTTCCGGCAGGGGTGCCTGAATTTACGCTGTCTTTCAACTGGAAAGCGGATGGCGAAACGAGTTCTTTTGATGCCATCATAGTGAGCCTGGCACCCACTTTCTATACCCCGGTTGCAACCAATGTATCTTTAGGGACGGGTGTGTTGGCGCCTCCGGCCAATACCTTAGGGGGAATGGCAGCCCCTCAATTGTGGAATCAAGCAGGTGTCACTACGGCCACTTACAAGATCAAGAGTGCAGATATAGGCAACTGTTCTTCGCCTGTAACCTTGCGCATTATATTCACGTGGAAAAACGACAGTTCTTTAGGGGATAACCCACCGGGCGCGATTGACGCCATCTCTTTGGTCGGCAATCCTATGACCATCAACCATCCGGCAGACCGCTGTACAGACGGGGCAAATATTGTCTACAATGCAACACCAATACCAGGTGCCGGAGAAACAGGCAGTTTTTCGTCTACACCAACTTCCAGCGCACTGGTCAACAGCGGCCCGGGCGCCGCAACCTGGACCGTAGCGAATGCAACACCCAGCCCATCGTCAGGTTACTATGT
Source organism: Saprospiraceae bacterium (assembly GCA_030645295.1). Taxonomy (GTDB): domain Bacteria; phylum Bacteroidota; class Bacteroidia; order Chitinophagales; family Saprospiraceae; genus M3007. Next base: position 941 of record JAUSMG010000052.1, read on the forward strand.
TACCTATAGCTTTACGGACCAGGCCGGTTGTGTTTTCAGGATACGGGACACGGTCCATATATACGCCGCACCTGTGGCGCAATTAAAAGACCATATATTTGATTGTACTGCACCGGGACAAAAATTAAGTCTCAAACTCATGTATGATGAATTGGTCTCCAACACCCCGGGAGGAACCTGGGCAGTTTCCCCTGGAGGTATTTTTACTGCTGGTGACAGCACCATAATAGTGCCTGCTACAGGGGGTTGTTATGATGTGACCTATTCGAACCCACCTAACCCACATGGGTGTACCGGTAATTATACGAGTACTAAAAAACTCCTTATTGTGGTGAAGCCCGCTCCGGCATTTACCATTGATGGTAGCTCGAGTAACAATATTTCCCGTTGTTCAGGAACAGATGTTACGGTAAATTTAGTCAGGACAAGCACGGGTTCCAATGCAGTTTTGACCAGGAATGGCGTTGCAGTTTCCTTTGGGAATCAAACACTACCAGCACCTGCAGTTGGTCAGACCATCACTTATGAATTTTGCCTTACAGAAACCAATAATACACCTGCAGCCTGTGGCCCTCTACCAGGTGGCGGCTATCAAAACTGTACAGAGACGATCTGTAAAAAAATAGTGTTGTATAATGATGGCCTTTGCGGGACGGGCATGGCTGCATTTGACACCGAATGTGCTCCTGGCTCCAGTGGTTATGAAGTTTGCCTGATCGAGTCGAGCCCGTATATTCAAGTGGGCTGTTCGTTCATTCAAATCTCCATTCCGATAAAGATCGTAGAAGCACAGCTGGAATCTGACAAAGACCTGATCTTTTGCTCGGAGGAAAGCGTATCCATCGAATCAAGAGGATACGGAGGCTTGGCGGGCATCCCAGGGTTTAATACGGTATTGGGGACTTTGCCCGGTGCGAGTGGCATTTGCGCGGTGGCTACCTGGTGCCTCGACTACGGATTAGGCTCCTGGTGCCCATTTGGGTGGCTAAACCCAGGAGACTGGTGTAATAAGACTCTGGCGCAATGGATCAGCGACGGTATCGCCTCGCTGCTAGGCTCTGATGGCACCGGTGGCCAGGTAGTGGCAGATTCTGATGGCGATGGCGCTTTCGACATGATTATCCGTGAATACAATACTTTCCCGGAAGCCTCCGTGGTTCAAAGTGAGGTCCCCAATAATGTATCCATACCAGGCGGTTCGATTACCGTGCGTCACGTGGTAGGTTGGCCTTATAAAGCGGAATCGGTTTGTGGAAATGCGACGATTAACTCCTTGAATCTGTTAGATTTGTTATCGCCTTTTATTGACCTGATTCCCGTGGCCGGCCCCATCATAAATGGTGTGATAGCTGGCCTGGGGTGTGATATTCCGCTGGTTTTCACAGACCACAAGGATTTGATAATCCCGGTGGTGAATGCTTCACCCCCCAATTTCTTGAATTGCCCACCAAACGGTTATGTCATTACAGAAGATTTCAGCTGCCTGACTGCTGCCAATTGGTCCATACCTATGGCAGAAGACGCATGTTTCGGTAGCAATTTAAACTATATTGGCAGGACTGCAGGAACGACTGCCCCAGGTTATATTGGAATCCCGGCAGCGCCGGTAGCTGTAGATGGCTCTGGCGTGTACCAAACAGCCGGCCCGATACCAGGGTCGATACTCTCCTCTTCCCCGGGCATGTACACGGTTACTTACACCGCTTTTAACTGTAATGCAAATTCTTCCACATGTACCTTCCCGGTTTTGGTTACTGCCGGGCAACCTGATCTTGACTGCCCTAACGACATGGCGGTTTACACAGCGGTTGATTCTTGCCACGCCGTGGTTACCGGCCTGACTCCGACTTCCGGCCTTGGCTGCGCAACGATTATCAATTTCAGTGTGGATTATCCTGCTGTGCCCGGGTTCACAGATTTTTCAGTTGTTACTGCATATTCTCCGTTAAATAGAGGCACACACAACGACGCAAGCGGAACCTCTTTCCCATTGGGCATTACCACGGTTACCTATACCATGTTGGTTGACCTGAATGGCGACGGTGACGCTACAGACCCTGGCGAAAGCACCACTTGCAGCTTTACGGTTACGGTGCTGGACAATCAAAAACCGGACGCTAAATGTATTGATCAGGAAGTTAAATTAGACGTAAACGGTGATGCTACCGTTTATGCAACTGCTGCAGACGGAAGCCCGTACATGGATGGAGGTTCTACCGACAATTGCGATCCTAACCCAAGCATCCTGATTGCTAAAGCAGGTGGTGCTTATGCATCCTCCCTTGCTTATGACTGTACGGAAGTGGGAAACAATTTTATCAACCTCCGTGTGACAGATGCTGCAGGAAATTTCTCCAATTGCATCGCGCGTTTGCGGGTGATAGATTATCTTGATGGTATCAACATCACTTTGGATCCTCCGGAAATCTGCCTGGATGCTAACAATCCATCTCAATTGGATTTTTCTAATTATCTGACCATCACCCTGGCAAATGGCTTCGAGATCAACCATTCCCAGGTGCCAGCTTTTTTAGGGGGCTCAAAAGGTTATTTTGGAATTACGGCCTTTTCACATCCTTTGACGGGCACCCCCGGCAGCATCACGCATGACGGTGTGTACACCCCGGGAACAGGTACCGGATTCGTAACCATTTCTTATATCCTGTTGCCAGGTAATAATGCTCCTCCAGGTGGAAATAGCTCCCATACAGGTTGTTACAAAATCGAGCATGCTATATTTGAACTCCGCCAGCCACTGGTAATGGCTTCTCCTGAGTGCGAATGTATCAGCGAAGATGAGCGCGTGGTGGAACTGGGCACCGTATTCGGTGGTCTGGAGCCTTACACCATTCAGTTTACGGGTGGAAGACTTGATGTGTTTGGTGACGGTACGGTGATTGATTCCAATGGCCAATACACGTATGATGTTGCACACGGCCACAATATAACTGATTTCCAGCAGTATCTGGGCAAACTGCTTGTCGTGTACACCCAACCCGTTTGGTCCTTCACTATCGTGGATGCACGGGGTTGTGAGATCTTCCGTTCGGGCTCCTGCGACAATGACGACTTGACTGAAGGTCCGATGATTACCTGCCCCCCTTCTAACCATACCCTGACTACAGAAGAATATCTCTGCGAAAGTCAGTATACCTGGTTGCACCCGCTGCCAACCGATAACTGCGCCGTGGTGCTGTACGATGTCCGAATTAAAAATCCGGACGGCAGCATCGATGGGCCCCATACGCTCAATGCTTTGTTAAACAGAAGGCCTCCAGCGCCGCTGGATGATTTCTTCATCTCAACGTATGAGTTCCAATTGGGTCTTTCGGTGGTTACTTATAACGCTGAAGATGCTCAGGGCAACCTTATCAGTTGCTCCATGTATATCACGGTTTCAGACGACGATCCGCCGCATTTCATCAACTGCCCAGCCCCACCGGTTGTGCAGAATGCTGAATTTGGGCACTGTGATGCTTATGTTAATTTTGCATTACCGCTTGCTACAGACAACTGTGATATCCCGGTAGTGACCCAGATAGACAACACTGGTTTGAGTTCGGGCAGTCGTTTCCCCGTTGGTACAACCATCATGTATTGGGAAGCTATTGACCTTTCCAACAACCGGGATACCTGTCAGATCAAAGTAATTGTCAATGATTACTGGCAAGACCCGATCCTGACTTGCCCGGCCAATGTGATCCAAAACAATGATCCCTGGCTTTGTGGCGCAGTGGTGAACAACATAGCTCCTACAGTCGCGGGTCCTTGTATAAACAACTACGGGGTTACCTACACCATTTATGGTGACGCAGCCCTCACCCAGGTAAGAGACTGCGGTGTAACCAATGCCAGCGGCGAGTTCTTCGAAGAAGGGGATTCATGGGTGAAATATACCGTTCAGAATCAGCCACTTCTGCTCATTACAGAAGTATCTCAATCGGGAGCAGTTGACCGCCTTGAGATCTCCAACCTCGGTCCTGCCGATATTGATATTTCTTGTCTGGAGATCAAACGTCTTTCGGTGAATCCTGCAGCCAACCAAACCCTTGGACCGGTGACTTTGCTGCCTTCCTTAGCCGGCAGCATTTTGCCAGTGGGCGGCACGCGCGTTTTCGACTTTACCTATGATGGTGCGGCCAACATGCCTGCTTGCTACACCATTTCTTATATGGGCGCGATCTTCGATGAGGTGTCCACAAATGGTTATGTAGGGTGCAATGGTTTTACTGGTGTGCTGAATGGCGGCGATGTGATTCGTAAATGCGAGGACGACACCGATACCGCTGCCGACTGGGTACTGGCAGAACCCTGTTATCCACTCACCCTGGGCAGTATCAACCCTGATCTGGAGGTCATGCCTGACAACGGCACCCTAACTTCGCTCCAGTCCATCGTGCCGAATGTAGTTACCTGCGTATTCAAGGTTACGATCAAAGATGTTGAAGCCCCATTCTGTGGCAGACTGACCACCAACACGACATACAATGGCCCGGCCATTCCAAACATAAACGCAGCCACCTGCAATCGTTCGACCATCACCATTCCGGCAGGTGCCTGCATTATTGGCGACATCGTGTTTAACCGCACGGGCACTGCCACGCCGCAGAATTCAATCATGACCTTGATCAGTCCTAAGGGAATCAAGTATGTGATTACAGAGATCCCGGACGATTCGATCGCTACCTTCTTTGCCCAAAAAGCAGAAGGCGTATGGACATTGGACATTTGGCCGTTCCCTGGTCAGAATCCGACCATTACCGGTTGGTCCCTCACGATCAATTGTATTGCTCCGTTCAATGTAGCCAATCAGATTTTGCCCAACCAGCCAGGTCTGTGTGGTGCTCCCTTCACCTGGATTCATCCCTATTTTGTGGACAACTGCTTTGAAGGCACCATTTCGGTAGCCTATACTTCCAATAATGCTGCCTGTGTACCAACAGGCGGACCATTGCTTGGAACTTTTGTAAAAGGCGGTTATTCCACCACCCAGTTCTTCTGCGTGGGTACCACTTTAGTTACTTACACCTTGACAGATGCTTCGGGCAATATCTCGACTTGTGGCTTCTCCGTAACCGTTAACGACGTGGAAAAACCAACACTGGTTTGCCCTCAAAACATATTTGTCAACCTGAATGGAGGCGAATGCGGGGCATTCGTAAACTATGCGCCTGCTTTCGCTGGCGACAATTGTGCCGTGACGGATACAACAATGACGCCTCCTTCTGGCAGCTGGTTTGAAATCGGCGTCCACCTGGTAACCATCATTATTACGGATGCCGCTGGCAACACCAGGAGCTGCACATTCACCGTGAGTGTGATTGAGCATATTCCTTCTGATTTCAACCTGATTTGCAACGACCTGAGCCATGTCTCGATGGATGCCAGTTGCGTGTTCGTTTTGAATGCAGATGAGGCACTGGAAGGCGACAATTACCACTGCTACGAGGACTACATCATCACGGTGAAGAACCAGTCGAACCAGATCGTGCCTAATGTATTTGGTTCAGCGGACATTGGTAAAACATTTACAATCACCGTTTTAGACCCGGAAACAGGCAACTCCTGCTGGTCGCTGCTGAAAATCGAGGACAAACTTGTTCCAGCGCTTACATGCCCGGACGACATCACGATCGCATGCAGTGAATCAACCGATATTCCGAATACTGGAAATATATTGATTGCAGACTGTAGTTCAACCACCAGCGTCATTGATGAGGAATTTATCGACAATGGCGAGTGTGGAACTCCACGGGGTCTGATCGTACGCAGCTGGATTGTGACCGATGCATGGGGGAATCAATCTACCTGCTCACAAACCATCACCATTACGCCGTTTGACCTGAACGATGTGGTTTTTCCAGCAGAAGCAATTGTTGATTGTGAAGATGCTTACCTGAATAGTAGTGCAACCGCACCCGCCAATACGGGTCGCCCAAGCATTAACGGCGCGCCCATTGGCACCGGGGGCTTCTGCTCTGCATCCATTGGCTATACCGATGTCCGCCTGGAGATCTGTGCAGGCAGTTACGAGATTTACCGTACCTGGCTGATTGCAAATACTTGCCTGCCTCCTGGTCCAAGCAATCCAATTTCGTATATTCAGCGGATAAGGGTGAAAGACTTTGGTGGTCCGCAGTTCAATTGTCCGGCTGCTGTAACCGTTTCAACAGATCCGTTCCAATGCTGCTCAACGGCAGCCCTGCCGGATATGCTTGTCTCCGAAGGCTGCTCGCAAGTCATTGATCTGGAGGCAAAAGTGACCGGTGTGAACCCGAACAACGGCAATATCATCACCTTCACAGTACCGGGTCATCTTGAGGACTTTGCAGGCAATAACTGGTGGAACCCTGACACCCTTGCAGTATTTAACTATA
>JAUSMG010000058.1 GCA_030645295.1 Saprospiraceae bacterium
AGGTTTCTTCGTAATATCTGTTGAGTTCGCGTTCACGTTCCTTGGTGGCGTTCAGGAAATTTGGATCGGTGAGCGTGCGGGCATAGGCACTTTTAGGATATTTTTCTACCAGTTTATCGTAGTAAAACTGAGCCCTGTCACGGTTTTTCAGATCCGTAAATGCCAGATAGCAGTAGTACCATGTTTCTTTTTCATATCGAGCCGTGTCCGGGTAGCGGACTTGCATATCTTCCAGGGTCCCGGTGCACCGGAGATTGTTCCCCAATCGATCGCGAAAGAGGGTGCCCAGTTGATACATGGCTTCGTACGTGGCCACGTGAATCACAGCAAGTTCGGCCTCGGATTTGGGGATATTGGAGAAAATATCTTTAAACTCAGCATCTGCGACGGCATTGGTACGGGTACTATCTTTTCCCGCAATTTCTTCTCCCCCTCCGGCAGCGATGCGGTTGCTGCGCCGCCAGTTATCGTCCAGCTTTCGATCGCCCCAGGTGCGTGAAAAGTCCTTGCGGCCTTTTTTCAGGAAATTTTCGTTGTAAAAATAAAATGAAGATGGCTTGCTCCCCGCAGTAGGCGTGGGTGCTTTGACCGGGCCTACTGTGGGTGCTGCGCCCGCCTGAATAGCATCAGCTTGTGCCGCTTCACGCTGCTTTTTTATCGTCTTTGCCAATTCTTTGCGCTCATCATCCGACATCCGGAAGACGCGCACGATACTATCGTTGGCCTCGATAGTCTGAATAAGACGCGCGATGTCTTTGAGGTTGTTGGCGTAATCCGCTGCACGTTTGTACCGCAGGTCATCTGCCGGTAAAACCGTGAGTGTGCTATCGTAATAATTCTTTGCCTGTACAAACTGTTCGGCTTCGAAATAAAGATCGGCGAGTTTCAGGTAGGTTTCAGCCCGTTGAGCGGCATTTTCTTTGTTGAATGCCAGGGACTTACGCAAATAGTCGATCCCTTCCTTCTTGTGACCGTCATGCAAGGCTATATCGGCCATGCCAGCATAAATCTGGTCGCGATACTCAAGATTTTTGTCATCATTGAGCATGCGTTCGTAAGTTTTCAGCGCCGATTCACTGTTGAGTTTGCTGTTGGCCCAGCCCGCTGCAGTCTGCCGCAGACGGGCGTTGAATTCCATTTCATACTGCGGGCGATTGCGCAGCACTTTATCATAGGCAGCGTAGGCTTGTTCGAGTTGCCCGTCCCGTTCATGCAGTTGGGCAAGAATGAAAGAAAGCCGGGCGCGTTGTTTTTTGCTTCCGCTCAATTCAATGGCCTTAGTTAGAGGAGCGATCGCTTTATTGTACTTTTTCTGTTTGATGAACAGATATGCTTCTGCGGTAGCGAGTTCGTCCTGTTGCGCGCCTGGAAAGTTTGGGTCTTCCCAGAGTTCGCGGAAAAGGAATTCTGCCTCTTCGTATTTATCGCGCTGCGTAAGGGTTCGCCCATACCAAACCATGGAGGATGGAAAGTCGTGGATGCGGTTGATCGGCTGATCGTACGGGTTTTCAGTCTTTAAAGTGATCTCTTCACTGTCTTTAGGGACTTCTGCGGGTTTTGTGGTGGTTTTTTTGGTTTCTGTTTTGGTCTTCTCGCCCGATTTGTTCTTTTTGTTTTTTGCACGGGCCTTCTTTGCCGCAGCTGCCTTCTTTTTTCTTTCTGCAGCGGCTTTTTTCTTTCTGGCCGCCACCTCTTTCTTCTTCTTTGCGGCTGTTTTCTTCTTTTCAGCAACCTTTTGCTTCGATGATTTCTTACTTTTTAATTTGGACTTAGACGTTCGGCGCGGATCTTGTTCCTCTCGAATAAATCTATAGGTGGACTCCGCAGTTTCGTAGTCGCGCTTTAAGAATTGCGCTTTTCCCATAAGACCATAGTTGTCGTCGGTCCAGCGACCAGGGCGGTGAAGCGAAATACCTTTTGCAGATTTCAGGATCACGTTGTCCAGGTCGGTGCGCACGCCACTTGGATCGGCAGCTGCGTAAGGGTAAACCTCAAGTATTTGATTGTAATTATCCTTGTGTTGTTCCTCGAGCTTGATGGTGGTAAGCCGGAAGAGTTCGTCAGCATTGAACCAATAGTTGTATTTATTGGTAAAGGAGTGGTAGAGTTTTTTGGTTTTACTGGTCTCTTGCCCTTTCTTTTTGGTAGTGACACAGGCGGATGTGGCCACTATGCACAGCAGCACCACGCCCGCAAGGGCTATTTTCCAAATATTCTTCATGTCAAAAATCTTGAAAAGCAGGTTGGATTCAAAAATGCACGGTTTTTATGCCACGCCCCCCAAAATATGGGTTGGCAAAAGGTGCGATTTTGGGCAATCCGGTTGCCTCAGTAGGCACAATTTTTGCAAAGTTATCTCGAGTTATTCCCCATAGACCTCGGTCGCCTTACGTTCCAGTTCCGACATCGGGAAAATATCCGTAAGCCGTGCCTCCATTTTGAATCCTCCGCTGCCATACGTTTTGCGATAATAAACCAGGCCGAGCCCCTTAGCGTACCATTCTTCACCTCGAGCTTCCACTTCAGTGGCCCCATCTTTTTCATTGCCAATGGACTCCCGGAGCCCAAATCTGATGCAGGAATATTTTTTCCCATCAAATTCAAAATCAGGTGCATCTCCTAAAAAACGTCGATTTCTTTCCACATAAATCGTGGCCTGGGGATCATCCGGTGGATTGAATTGAAGTTTGAATAAAAACACACCCGAAGAGTCGGTTACGCCAAACGGAAACTTGTTGGGCGCATCAATAATGGTGGTCGTATGAATTTGTCCACCCTCTGTTTCCGGATTGGGATCAGCCTCATAAAGATGACACTCTTTGGCCAAAGCCCCACTTTTTGTAATTTTTTCCCGAACGATTTGTCCGATCTGAAAACGGTGATCATAGTAGGTTCCCACCAAAAAAAGCCCACTATCGCGTACAAAAGTGCGGTAGTACCAATACTCTGGCATCACGGAGTCGTTTTGCGACACCACATACTCGTAAACTTTTCCGCCCCTCAGGTCTTTTACCGGGAAGTAATATTCGCTGATGTCTCGTTTACCCCCTGTGCTGCAGGCAAAAAGGACAAATGACAAAAACGACAGAGACAAAAAAGGTAATACACGCACGGCAACAATTTTGGCACAAAGAAAGGGAATTTGTATAGGCAACCCGCCTGCCCAGCTTTGCGTCCTTTCACCGCACTTGTAAAAATTGGATTTTGGATATGAAAAATCAATCATTACTATTTATTTTCTTGCTCAGCTCGTTCGCGCTGAACGCCCAAAATTCGTTTACCCTTCAGCAAAGTCTCCAGTGGGCAAACGCACCGACCATCTATATTCTTGCCGACGGCTCGCCGTATGAAGTATGGAGATTTGAGGGTTGTTCCTTTGGGGATGACGCCCGCTCGCTCCCTATTTTCTCCGAACGTTTTGTCCTTCCCGGTAAATCTACTATTGAGGTAGAGATCGTCTCTGTACAATGGGAATCTTATGCAAAAAAGCCCTCCAGCGATGATGCTTTCCTCACCAATAACCTGGAAATCAAGACTTTAGTAGAGCATGAAAGAAGTCAATTCTTTGGACGCGTCAAGTTCATACCCGTGCGAAAAGCCGGCAATGGCTTTGAGCGGGCCACTTCTTTTACGCTCAATGTACGCGTTACGCCACTGCTAATTCCTCCCACCCCAGCCAGTGATCGCGATGGATTCACCTACACTTCAGCATTAAGCAGCGGAAATATTTACAAATTTGGCGTTAATCAAACCAGCATTTACAAACTCGATTATGCCTTTCTCAAAAACGAACTGGGCATATCTGACCTGGATAATATCGACCCACGGAGCATCCGACTCTTTGGAAATGGCGGCGCAATGTTGCCGGAAAAAAATAGTGATGCACGACCTGACGATCTGATCGAAAATGCCATTCAGGTAGTAGGGGAGCAGGATGGAAAATTTGACGCCGGCGATTACATCCTTTTCTACGCCGTAGGACCACGTCCCTGGATCCACCGTCCCCATGCCACCGACCCGGAGATCACGGTACGCCTTAATCTATACGACCTCCATGCCTGGTATTTTATCAAAACCGGCGACGGTTTTGGCCTTCGTATTTCAGAAAAATCCAGTTTACCCGCCTCCTATGTCACCGATGAATTTGATGATTATCAACGCATTGAGGAAGAAAAAAACAATTTACTGCATTTCAATTCTTCGTCGCAAGGTTCGGGCAAGCGCTGGTTTGGCGATTATTTTTACCAGGCCAGAGAGCAGGAATACGATTTTAACTTCCCCAACCTGGTGCAAGGCAGCACTGCTCGTGTGCGTAGTGAATTTGCTGGCCGCAGCAGCGTGAGCCAATCCGTTCGCCTGGAACTTGCTGGCAGTACTTTTTCTAAAACCATTTCCGGGGTCGCCGTTTCTAACAACGATGTAGCCTTTGCTTCAAATGCCATCCTGACGGGCGTTATTCAACCCAGCACCGACGCTTTCAAGGCAAAGGTGATTTACCCGGCGGTAGGGCCTCAAAGTGAGGGTTGGCTCGATTATATCGAGATAAATGCCCGCCGGCGTTTGACCATGGCCGGATCAATTATGGAATTTAGGGACTTGAAAACCCTTACACAAGATTTCGCCACTTTTAGGCTTTCCGGCGCAAACGGAAACACCACCGTTTGGGATGTAACAACTCCTCAAACTCCTTTCCTCCAACAAAAAACTCAGAATGCAGGAGTGGTAGAATTTGGCGCAGCAACCCTTGGTACACTGCGTAATTACATCGCTTTTACCGACGGAGCCAGTTTTTCAAAGCCTGAAAGGGTAGCAGGCAAAATTGGAAACCAAAACCTGCATGGCCTTGAAAATCTGGATCTCGCAATCATCTATCACCCTGATTTTCAAGTAGATGCACAGCGTTTGGCAGAACATCGCCGCAGTTATTCCGGTCTGGATGTGGCGGCCGTAGACATCAATCAACTCTACAATGAGTTCTCATCCGGTAAAAAAGATCCGACCGCTATCCGTGATCTTTCCAGAATGTTGTTGGAACGAAACCCTGACAAATTCAAATTTTTGCTCTTGTTTGGGGATGCCTCTTTCGATCCCAAAAACAATACAAACAGTGAAGACAACAAGGATTTCATCCCCGCATTTGAGACTGCAGAATCCTTTAGCCCCATTGACGCTTTCCCTTCCGACGACTTTTACGCGCTGCTTAGCCCCGATGAAAGCGGTTCCCTCACCGGTGCGCTTGATATTGCAGTAGGCCGTTTTGTGTGCAAATCACCCGAGGAGGCACGCGCCACGGTGGATAAAATCATTGCTTACGACAAAGACCCTATTACCCTTGGCGACTGGCATTTACGGACGGTTTACATAGCGGATGATGAAGATGGCAATCAACACCTCAATCAGGCGGACAAACTCGCTACTGAAAATATGGCTGCTGAATCCTGGTTCAATATTAACAAGGTCTATTTCGATGCGTACCAACAGGTGGCTACTTCAGCCGGGCAACGATACCCGGATGCAAAAGCCGCCATCAATTCTGAAATGTTTAAAGGTATGCTGGTAGTCAATTATATTGGCCATGGCGGTCCCCGGGGTTTGTCTCAGGAGCGCGTGGTCGACAACAATGATATAGCAGGCTGGGACAATCCAAATCGTTACCCGCTCCTCATTACTGCTACCTGTACTTTTGGAGGCTATGATGATTACACCACTTTAACCGGTGGAGAACAGGCTTTTCTAAAAATAAACTCAGGCGCAATCGCGCTTTTCACCACGGTTCGGTCGGTGTATATTGCTGGAAATGAGGACTTAACGGATGCCGTACAGGATTTTATCTTTCAACGGATTAACGGAAAATATCGCACAATTGGTGACGTGCTGAAAGATTCGAAAAACGCCCTTACCAGTGATGTGAAAAATGCCCGACGGTTCACCTTGCTCGGCGACCCTGCCATGCACCTTGCCATGCCCGAGCTCCGCGTAGCCACCACCAGGATAAATGGTCAAGCGGTTACCGCAGGTCTGCCCGACACACTTCGCGCCCTCATGCCCGTAGAACTGGAAGGTGTGGTCACTGATACGCTTGGAAATACCTTAACCAATTTTGACGGGCGCGTTTTTGTCACGATTTTTGACAAAGCACAAACACTCCAAACATTGGGTCAAGACCCGGGCAGCCCGATTCGCAGTTTCAGTGTCCAGCGCAATATCCTATTCAAAGGCAGTTCTAAAGTGGTCAATGGCACCTTCAAAGTCAATTTTGTAGTCCCCAAAGACATCAATTATACCTTTGGAAAAGGCAAGATCAGTTATTATGCCGAAAATGGAACGCCCATAGATGCCGCAGGAGGCGATCAAAATATAATCATTGGTGGCAACTCCGGTTTGGTGCAAGATGAGACGCCACCAGTCGTGCAGGCCTTCCTGAACACAGATGCTTTTGCTTTTGGCGGGATCACGGACAATAATCCAAAAGTAATGGTCAAATGTTCGGATGATTACGGGATGAATGTAACCGGAAGCAGCATAGGCCACGATCTGACGGCGGTATTGGATGGAAACGTACTGGAAACATTGGTACTCAATGAGTTTTACGAAAGCGCAGAAGGTGATGCGCGCAAAGGCCAGGCCATTTATCCACTGCGTAATTTGACTACGGGCCGTCACACGCTCCAGGTCAAAGGCTGGGACATCGCAAATAACCCTGGCGAAGGTTATACGGAGTTTGTGGTTGCAGAAGATGGGAAAGCGGCGCTTGCGCATGTTTTGAATTACCCAAATCCTTTCACCACCAACACTTATTTTCAGTTTGAGCACAATTTAGCCGGACAAATTCTTGATGTTCAGGTAAGTATATTCAGCGTTTCGGGTCGTTTGGTCAAAACCATCCAACAGACCATTACCAACAACGATAGTTTCCGTATTTCAAGCGATGTTCAATGGGATGGAAACGATGAATATGGTGACCCGCTCGCGCGGGGTGTGTATCTTTACCGGGTAAAAGTACGGGGTACCGATGTAAATGGTGCAAACAGCACAGCCCAAAGCGATTTTGAAAAATTGGTTATTTTAAAATAATTTTATCCACTAATTGCACCAATTTGCACTGATCTCAGTTTCAATGAGTAAATATTTGGTGCAATTAGTGGAAGGGTCCCCTAAAACAAAATTTCAACACCAAAACGTTACAACTAATTTCACTTGCTTTTTATCATGAAAAAATTACTCGCACAGTCGCTGTTCGCGGCGGCTTTGACTCTGACGGGAACAGCCTTGTACGGGCAAATTGAACCCAAATGTGTCAATGGAAATAACCCCATTACCGGGGAGCGTTGCGCAAACGCTGTCACTTCTGCTGTTCCTTTTCTTCGGATCGTACCTGATGCTCGTGGCGGCGCCATGGGCGATGTAGGCATTGCTACTTCCGTTGATCCAAACGGGATGCACTACAATCAGTCAAAACTTGCTTTTGCGGACAAAAATGTATCCATATCGGCTACTTACACCCCCTGGATGCGCAACCTTGGCCTAAATGATGTCTATCTGGCCTATCTATCCGGCTACTACCGTTTGGACAAACTTCAAGCGGTGGGCGCAAGCCTTCGTTACTTCTCTTTGGGTGATATTGAGTTCACAGACGAAACCGGCCAGTCCCTTGGCCAGGGCCGCCCCAATGAATTCGAGTTTACCGGTGCTTATGCGCGTAAGTTGTCAGAAAAGTTTTCTGCTGCCGTCGGTGCAAAATTCATCTACTCGAATCTTGCCACGGGTCGTGTCGTAGAAGGCAATGAGATCAAGCCTGGAATTGCTGGTGCAGCAGATATCTCGCTGACCTACAAAACGCCCGTTAAAATGGGTGAAAACAAAGGTGAATTTACGTTTGGTACTGCGATCAGCAATATCGGATCAAAAATCACCTACACCAACTCGGTCAATCGTGATTATATCCCTACCAATTTGGGTATTGGCGCTGGTTTGAAACTTCAGCTGGATGAATTCAACTCCATCACATTCAGCACTGATTTCAACAAACTTTTGGTTCCAACCCCACGTCCAGACCTCGGCGATGCCGACGGAAACGGTGTGGTGGACTACAAAGAATACTCCCCGGTTCGTGGGATCTTCAAATCATTTGGCGATGCTCCGGGTGGTTTTTCGGAAGAAATGAAAGAGATCACTTTAGGGGTTGGCGCTGAATACTGGTACGACGATCAATTTGCGGTGCGCATCGGACACTTCCGCGAGCACTACTCTAAAGGAAATCGCAAATATTTCAGTGTGGGTCTTGGTGTGAAGTACAACATTTTCGGTTTGAACTTCAGTTACCTGGTGCCTACCAGCAACCAACGCAACCCATTGGACAACACCCTACGCTTTTCATTGGTGTTCGATTTTTCAGCATTCGAAGGCGACGACGAATAATAGTCTAAAATATGCTTCGTTTGAAAAGCGAGCTGCCCGGATTGAGGCAGCTCGCTTTTTTTGTAAAAATTTAATTGTTACCTTTTTTGTTTCCTCACACATGAAATCATTGCTGATTCTATTGTCCCTTTTTCTTTCCAGTTTATGTTTTTCTCAATCCTACAACTATTTTGTTCTGGAGAAACTTCCAGCTTTCATTAATTCCGCCTTCGATGAAATAACACCTGTTCCAAGTCGCGACGGGCGAACCTTGTATTTCACCCGCTTGGGTTTTCCGGAGTACAACCGCACACTTTTGATTGACAGCGTAGACATGGCCATTAAACAGCCTCCAGAAAAATATCCCGCCTCCTTGGCCTATGTTTATTCCCAAATAGCGGGAAAGTCCATTCATAACCCTGAGCGTTCTGCTTTCAATCAGGATATTTGGTTTGCACGAGGCGACTCTTTCGATTTTACCCGAGTAGAGCACCCGGGCTATCCTTTGAACAACGCCCTGCCCAACAGTATGGTGACCATCACTCCGGATCCCAATGCCTTCTATGTCATCAATCAGTTTGAGCGCAATGGAAATATGGACCGCGGATTCTCCCTGGTACGGCGCACCCAGGACAGCATAGGTTGGAGCTTTCCCAAGCCCGTGGAAATAACGGACTATTACACCATCACTTCTGATGTAAGTCTGACTATGAGTTTTGATGGAAAGATCCTGATACTTTCTGCCATACGCGCTGACTCCCGGGATATGGATTTGTATGTCTGTTTCCGGAAAGGAGAAAACAAGTGGGACGCCCCGCAGCACCTTGGTAATGTTATCAACTCTGACCGCAGGGAAACCACCCCATATCTTTCTGAAGACAACGAAACTTTGTTTTTCTCTTCTGCACGCAGTGGCGGTTCCGGTGGCAATGATCTCTACACTTCTAGTCGTCTGGATGATACCTGTAAAAACTGGTCGCCGCCGGCATTGCTGTTTGAGCCTATGAATTCTTAGTTTGACGAGATTCAACCTTATTTCAACATGACCTCGGGGTTTCTATACTTCGCCTCCAGGCGCGAAGGGAACAGTGATATTTACCGGGTGAGAATTGCTCCGCCTCAGGCCACCGAGCATGAAGTGATCGGTCGGGTTTTGAACAGCAGAACCCGGGAGTTAATTACGAATGCACGGGTATATTACAGTGCAGCCGGCGACCCACACAATACACTTCTTGCTGCGGATGGAACCTTTAGATTGAAGCTTCCGAAAGGGGTAAAATTTGAACTTGTCCCGGAAAAGGGTGGTTTTTCCGGAAGACCGGAAGAGATATTTTTTCGTCGCGACTATTATTTCTTCCGCGAACAGTATGTCGAATTACTGCTCGACCCCTTGGAAGTGAATGCAAAAATTGAACTGCGCCCTATTTTCTTCCAGCAATCCAAGGCCGTTATATTGGAAGAGTCCTATGGAGAACTGGAACGACTGGCGTCTATCCTTTTAGAATCCCCTAATCTTCATATTCGGATCGAAGGGCATACCGACAACATTGGTAAAGCCGAAGACTTGTACAGACTCTCAGAAGAACGCGCAGCGGCGCTTCGCAGTTTTTTGATCCAAAAAGGTTGTGCTCCTTCAAGGATTGAGATCAAGGGCTTGGGGCCAAAATTCCCGATCAACGACAATAATTCGGAAGAACTTCGATCTAAGAACAGAAGGGTAGAGGTCATCATTACCAAGATCTAGGGTTGGTTTAGACTGAAAAGTTTTTCCCTTTATTGTCTAGACTCCATTCCAAATATCAAGAAACGCGTGTCATTCTGAGCGAAGCGAAGAACCTGAGGGCGAAACTCGCAAAAGGAAGGGCTTCGCCCTCAGGTTCTTCGCTTCGCTCAGAATGACAC
>JAUSMG010000077.1 GCA_030645295.1 Saprospiraceae bacterium
TTTTCTGCGCCGCCAAACTGGCGCCGCAGCTGCTCCATTTTTCGGTAGCCAATGGCTTTCAAAAAAATGTAGAGGGAGAAAAAGGGAAACGCCAGTACTGCGATGGCAAGGGTAAGCAATGCGCTCACTGGGTTGGCTTCCAATGACTTAAGCCAACTTTTTAGGGTATCAGGGAACACGCGCCAGTTGATGATGAGCGCAAGTACCAATAACGCGGGAGCAGCCCAAAGCAGCAGGTAGTAAAGCCCTTGCAGCAGATAATAGCCGCCTACAATCAGGAGCACCGAAAAAATAAGACAGCCAAGGCCCCCACCAGGAAACTGGTTCAGGTTGCGCCCGCCGAAAGAATAATTGTAAATCATGGATCAAAGTTGGGTCTCTCCCATGGTCAATATGGTAGAAAATTCGTCGGAAGACACGGGCATAACCGACAAACGCGCGTTTCGCACTAAAAGTAGTTGTTGCAAATCAGGGTGCGCCTTGATTTCTGCAAGGGTAACGGGGCGCACAAAGGGCTTCACGGGCTCTAATTCTACACAAGACCAGTCGCCCTTTTCAGCCGTAGGATCCGGGTAGTGCTCCTTTGCCACTCGCGCGACCGCCACCACAGCAAGGCCAATGTTGGAATGGTAAAAAAAACAAAGGTCGCCCAATTTCATCGCCCGCAAGTTGTTGCGCGCCTGATAATTTCGCACACCGTCCCAACGGCCACGGCCTTCGGCCACAAGTTGGTCGTAGCCATAGACATCGGGTTCTGATTTTACAAGCCAATAATTCATAATAGTGGATTTGTTCAATTGGGGATTTGGTTCATGCACTCACATTTTCAACCTGGGGTGGTAAAGGTAAATCGTCTCTTTGAGGTACTCTGCGTTGAGGTGGGTGTAAATCTCTGTGGTGGTAATACTCTCGTGCCCAAGCATATCCTGAACGGCCTTGAGATCGGCGCCACCTTCTACCAGATGTGTGGCAAAAGTGTGTCGGAAGGTATGTGGACTGATGTTCTTCACAACGCCTGCTTTTGCTGCAAATTCCTTTACCAGCAGGAACACCATCACCCGACTCAACCTGCCACCCCGCCGATTAAGGAAAACTACGTTTTCTGCCTCTTTTTTGATGTTTTTTTGAAGATTTCGGATGTTTTCAAGGTAAATCCTCAAATATTTAACGGCTTCTGCGCCAATGGGGACGAGGCGTTCTTTGTTGTTTTTTCCCACCACTTTTAGAAAATTGGCCTCGAGGAAAAGTTGGGTAAGCCGTAGGTTCACCAGCTCGCTTACCCGAAGCCCGCATGCATACAACATCTCTAAAATGGCACGGTTTCGCTGGCCTTGCGGATCGGAAAGATCCACGGTATTGAGCATCGCCTGCACCTCATGCACACTGAGTACTTCCGGTATTTTACGACGCATTCGCGGGCTTTCGAGTAGTTCCGTAGGGTCGTCGTCGAGCATATCTTCCACCAGCAGGTATTTGTAAAAGGCCCGCAAACCCGATATAAGCCGGGCCTGTGTACTGGCCTCAAGCCCCAGCCGGGTGGCCCACAGAATGAATTGGGTCAGGTCTTCGGCCTTTACCGCCAGGGGCGGCAAACTGCGGTCCTCCAGTTCAAGCCATTGTACAAATTTCCCCACATCGTTGAGGTAAGCTTCAATGGTATGGTGACTCATCGAGCGTTCGAGCAGCAGGTAAGCGCGGAAAGATTGGATGGCGGCGGGCCAGTTCATGGCGGCGAAGGTAGGGGGGAATAAAGGTCCATTGGACACTCCTTGTGGTTCATTAGGCACTCCACAGGGTTAAGCCCGCGTTAAACGGCCGGGTAATGCGCAAGGGTTCCTACTTTTGCAGGCGCGTTTACCCGCCGAAGCTTTCCTGCCCGCCAAGGCTTGGCAGGCGGGAGCGAAGGCGGGCAAACACATTAACCACCATGCTATGAATGCTCGCCGGATAAAACTCATCATCGGACTCATGACGGTGGCCCTCGCCGGCATCATCTGCCTGCAGATCTACTGGATCGGGTGGAATATCCGGCTGAACGAGGAGCAGTTTGACAAAAACGTGTACGCTGCGCTCAACCGCGTGGCAGGCAAGCTCCAGTATTATGAAGAAGTGCGGGTGCTGGAGGCCCTGAGCGCCTCACAAGGTCAGGGTTCTGAAGCCACCCGCAATATCCGCCGGGCGGCACAACACCTGGAAAACGGCTTTTCAAAACGACGTTTGTCGACAACCCAACCGTCTGATACTTTACCCAATCCAGGGGTCGGAGGTCAGGGTTTTGAGAATAACGTAACCCTGTGGGAGTATATGAAAGTTAGCCAGATGCTGGACTCAAAACCCTTGGCGGAGCGAATCCCCCTCGATCTACTGGCAAAATCCATTCAGGAGGAGATCGAAAGCCGGGGCATCCGATCTGAATATCAGTACGGGATCTATTCCAAGGCACGAGGCAGCTATGTGATTGTAAATGACCATTTTGTGGTGGAAGACAAGGGACCGCAAATCGCTCAGGGCGGGGCGCCAACCCTTTTTAACTCCCCTTATAAAGTTGCATTGTTTACGCAGGACATGGAATCCCCCGGCGACCTGTCGCTCTATTTCCCCAATCGTACCCGCATTGTACTGGGCTCAGTGCTGGGAATGCTTTCACTCTCCATAGTTTTTACTGCCATTGTGTTGTTTTGTTTTGGATACACGATTCAGGTGATTTACCGCCAGAAACAACTTTCTGAGATGAAAACGGATTTCATCAACAATATGACCCACGAGTTCAAAACACCCATTGCCACCATCTCCCTCGCTGCGGATAGCATCGGAAGTCCCATGATCCTGAACAATCCGGATAAGATCAAGCGCTTCGTGGATATTATCCGACAGGAGAACCGCCGCATGAACAGCCAGGTGGAACGGGTGTTGCAAATGGCTCTGATCGATAAAAAAGACTTTGAACTGAGTCTCGGTGAATTGAATTTACACGAAGTAATTGAGCAAGCGGTCGGCAATTTCAGCTTGCAGGTAGAACGGCGTGAAGGCGTTTTACACACGGATCTACAAGCCACCCATCCGGTGATAGAGGGGGACTCCACCCACATTGCCAGTGTGATTCACAATCTTTTGGACAACGCCAACAAATACAGTCCCGAAAAACCCGACATCACCATCAGCACCCGCAATGTGCCGATGGGTTTGGAGGTCACCGTGACCGATAAAGGGATGGGCATTACCAAAGAAGTGCGAAAACACATCTTCGATAAATTTTACCGCGAGCACACCGGAAACGTCCACGACGTAAAGGGATTTGGACTCGGACTCAGTTATGTGAAGGCCATTATGACGGCGCATAAGGGGTTGGTGGACGTGCAAAGCGAACTGGGCAAGGGGAGTAGTTTTATTTTGACGTTTCCAGCATAGAAGTCATTGGTCATTGGGGTCATTAGTCATTGAGTCAATGCCCTGTCTTGTCCTGAAATAGGTTTACAGAAATAAACCGTTTCAGACATGGAACATAAAACAAAAAAAAGTCAAACGTTATACTGAACGTTTCAAGCAGGAGTTGGTATCGGAGATTTCTGCGGGTCTTTTGGGCAAAAGTGATGCGATTAAAAAGTATGGGGTCAGTAGGAATATCATTGCTTATTGGTGCCGAGCTTACGGCGTTAGCCCTGGAATCGAGCGGATAGACTTAGATTTTGGGCTTATGGATGTAAAAGAACAAGATGCAGAACAACCTCTAGGGGAGGATTCTGTGGCGTTAAAGCGACGGCTTGCCGAATTGGAGGTGAAGTTAAGGGCTGCTGAGTTGCGAGCCTTGGCTGCAGAGTTGATCATTGACATAGCAGAAAAAGATCTAGGACTTGAGATCAGAAAAAAGTCCGCCACCAAGCAATCAGGCAAATGAAGGAACTGCGTCCATGGATGAACATGGGCTCGGTTTGCGGGTTGTTTGGTGTCAGCCGCCAATCGTGGTATCAGCACCAAAAGTGGGAAGGGCAACAGGCCCTGGACCAACAAGCACATCTCTATGAAGGGCCGCTACTGAAAAAATGGAAGCCAAAAATCCGAAACCGTCCTCAACCATCAGAGGCAAATTTCAAACTGAGGCCACCGGATGTTCAAGGACAAGCCCTGCGGGTTTTTGCAAAAAAATCTCCACCCTCCTTCGTCGGGTAGTATTTTTTTGCAAAAATCCTTGCACTTCCGGCAGCCTCAATTGAAAAAGCCTCTAAGGGTGAGGACCCTGAAAAACTGCTTAAAACATTCTGTCAATGAACTCTAGAATTAACCCCAAGCAAAGTGTAAACTAAAACCAGGATTAAAACTATTTGTCTCGTCAAGTGATTTTAGGACTAAACATTATCTTCTCACCTTTTGTAAACTTGTTTCAGGACGAGACAGACTATTGGACTATGAGACATTGGACTTTGGACAGTTTGAAAAACTCATTCAACCTGTCCAAAGTCCAATAATCTAATATCCCAATATCTCAAATATCCCAACTGCCAGCAACCCGGCGGTCTCTGTACGCAGTCTGGCCTTCCCGAGGCTCACGCCCTGAAAGCCATTGGACAATGCGATCTGAATTTCTTCGGGAGAAAAATCACCTTCCGGACCTATGGCGATCACGGTATCCAGCTCCGGCGAAAGGGTGTTTTTTAAATGAGGTAAGGGCTCGTCAGAGCACCAGGCGAGACGTTTTTGCGCTTCGCCTGTTCTTTTTGCAAAATCCTGAAATCGCGTAGGCGGGTTCAATATTGGCAGCCATGCCCGCAAAGATTGTTTCATGGCCGAAACGAGGATTTTCTCCAGTCGGTCGAGCCGGATGCTGTCGCGTTCCGAGCGCTGACAAAGGAGCGGAGTGATCTCGTCCACGCCGATCTCCGTGGCTTTTTCCAAAAACCACTCCAGTCGTTCCATTTGCTTGGTCGGTGCGATGCCTATGTGGAGTCGTGCTGGTCGGAACAATGGGGCAGCAGTTTTAGAAACGATGCGGGCAAGCACATGGCGCTTGCCCGCATCGGCTAATTCGGCTTTGTAAAAAAAACCTTTTCCATCAGTGAGTTGAAGGAGGTCGCCCGCTTTTTTGCGCAGTACCGTGAGCAGGTGACGACCTTCTTCTTCCTCAAAAACGGCGAAGCCATTTTCAATTTTTTGGGTATAAAAAAGCTGGTTCATAAGACTTGTTGCGGTGGGAGGCTTTGAGCAGGAAGTCTATTACTTCCTGGTCTTCAACTCGGCCAGAACGAACTGCCCGATCTCTTTCCCGCATTTCAGACCCGCTTCATTGCCGCGGCGGTAGTGAATCCCGCCGTAAAGACGGCTCATGCCTACCTCTTCTGAGGCCTGATAGAAAGAATTGAAGCTTCGTGGTCCAATGCCGAATTCCATTTCGGTACTGTCAATGAACGCAAAATTGTCGCCAAAAAGTCCCGTTAGCGTAGAGGCAGCAGCCATCGAAATGGTGCTGTGTCCGCTGGTATGTTCGGGGAAAGGCGGAGTTTGGATCAATGGCTGCCAGCTTTGGTCAATGTACTGGTTGATGTACGATTCAGGCCGGATAAGATTGGTTTTAAACTTGATGTCCCAGCAACAAATGAACGCATCTGAAAGCGCGCAGGCTACTTTGACATAGGCTTCCGCAGAGGTGATAATATCAGCGTTCGCCTTTCGACAAGCATGGCCTACGATGTTCATCCAGTGACCGCCCGGGCTGATTTTTTTCTTGGCAAAAGCCACGTGCCCGCTTACCTCCATGGCAAATGGATTGTCGTCCCAGTACCAGGCGATGTCCTCTTGCTCTTGTGTACGGTTGTTCACAATGTCGCGCACTTCGAGGGCTTGTTTGTAAAAATCGCTGTTTTTGTCCGTGCTGAAAGCCATTGGCGGATCTGCAGAAAATTGCCCAATGGAGTCCATTACCCAAGGGCGTAACTGGCACCAATAAGGCTCCAATGCATCGCCGTATGCAGGCGGAGTCGGTCGCCAGCGTGCGGGACTTTCTACGTCGATGTTGAACTTAGGCGCGCTGCGGGTTTGAGCGTAATTGTCGCTTTTTGACCATGCCAGAATATGTTTGGCCACAGCCTCGCCATAGGCCATGGAGCGATCATATACCGATTGAGGCATATCCATTTTCTGAAAATCTTCGAAGATCTTTTCAGTCAGATCATCCACATCTCCTTCGGAAAAAATCAATTGTTTGCCCACGATAAGTTGAGCATTGACGCTTGCCAGTGGGTAGCAGTATTCTTTGTCAGCCTCCGGCTTTGGGCCTGGAGTAAGTCCATTGAGTTGGCCCGCAAGGCTTTGGTAGGCAGGATAGCCTGGCACCAACGCTTCATAAGCCGCTACAGCCGAATAAGTGTAGATGCGTGCTGAAACAGGCGGTGCAAAAATGTCGTGCCGGATAATGTCTGTGATACGGCGAACACCGGCATGCATAAACTCCGGATTGCTCGCTTTTTGCTGGTACTCAGTGCTGGTCTGCATACAGCCAGGAAGCCACAAAAGGAGTGCAAATGCGGCGAGGAAGAAAGGTTTTATACTCATTATGAATGATTTAAACAAAGCTGAATGTAAGGAACGGAGGGCAAAAGTCTTGTATAATCTTCTGGGCACGGTGATGCGCAGCAATTTTAATCAAATTTTAAGCCAATTGGGATTTTGGCAAAAATAATGAGCGTCAAAGCAAAAACAACCCTTATTTTTCCCCCTTCAAAGTAAAACTCAGAACTTTCATGCAGCAATTCGTCCGAAACATCTTTTTCCTGATTGCCCTTACCATTTTCCTGCCAAATTGTTCTGACCACATTCCACCACGCATTCTCCTTTTTTCCAAAACCGAAGGCTATCGTCATGAGTCCATTCCTACGGCTACTGCGGCATTGCGCAAAATCTGCCTGGCCAACGGCATTGCCGTAGACACCACCGAAGATTCAGCCGATTTTAGTGAAAAAAACCTGCGCCGCTATAATGCCGTGGTTTTCCTCAGCACCACAGGCGATGTATTGGATCCGGCACAAGAGACTGATTTTGAACGATATATCCAGGCTGGAGGCGGCTATGTCGGTATTCACTCTGCCTCAGACACGGAATACGGCTGGACCTGGTACGGCGGCCTCACGGGAGGGTATTTTAACGGCCACCCGGATCAGCAGACCGCGACCTTGAAGGTTGAAAAAAAGAACCATTCTGCCACCAAACACCTTGGGGATACCTGGCAACGCTTCGATGAGTGGTACAATTTTAAGGACCTCAACCCCAATGTAACCGTCTTGCTAAACCTCGATGAAAGCAGCTATAAAGGTGGAACAATGGCCTCCATCTCCCCAGATGGGGAGGGCCAGGGTGGGGTTCACCCTGCCTCCTGGTATCACGAATACGATGGAGGCCGCGCGTTTTACACCGCACTTGGTCACACAAAGGAAAGTTATGCGGAGCCAGATTTTTTGAACCACGTGCTCGGCGGTATTCGTTACGCTATTGGCAAGCAAAAACGTCTGGACTACACCGCCTGTCGCACGCCTGAGATTCCCGATCCCACACGCTTTCAAAAAACGGTACTTGCTGAGGAACTCACCGAACCCATGGAACTGGAACTTTTACCCGACGGCAAAGTCATGTTCATTGAGCGACGCGGCGCCATCAAGGTCTTTGATCCTGCCACGGGGCTGGTCAACATAGCCTACAAATTGCCCGTACATTCAGAGCATGAAGATGGATTAATGGGGCTGGCACTTGACCCGCATTACGCTGATAATCATTGGATTTATCTCTACTATTCGCCGGTAGGCGACGAGTCCGTGAACAATCTTTCGCGCTTCGTTTTTCGAGGCGATTCATTGGATCGGGCCACAGAAAAAGTGATCTTGCAGGTAGCCGTGCAACGGCAGGAATGTTGCCATACTGGCGGTTGCATTGAATTCGACAGGGAGGGTCATCTTTACCTCAGTACAGGCGATAATACCAATCCATTCGCCTCGGCGGGGTATTCTCCCAGCGATGAAAGTCCCGGTCGAAGTGCATGGGATGCTCAAAAATCCTCCTCCAACACCAACGATCTTCGTGGTAAGATCCTGAGGATCAAACCTTTGCCCGATGGGGGCTACCTCTGCCCATCCGGAAATTTATTCGCTGAAAAAGCTTTGGAAACCCACTGGCCGGAATTGAAGCAACTGCCGGCAGGAATGACTGGTCGCCCGGAAATCTACACGATGGGTTGCCGAAATCCCTACCGATTGTCCTTCGACGATCGCCGCAAACTGCTTTTCTGGGGAGAAGTTGGTCCCGATGCCGGCGAGCCGGATACCGCCCGCGGTCCACAAGGCCATGACGAAGTGAACCGCGCCCGCGAGGCTGGGTTTTACGGGTGGCCGTATTTTGTCGGGAACAACAAACCTTACCGCGAATACAATTTTGCTACCGGAAAAAGCGAACCGTATTACAATCCCGCGCAGCCGGTCAATAACTCGCTAAACAATACGGGAAGTCGCGAACTCCCACCCGCCCAACCCGCTTTCATCTGGTATCCGTACGGCAATTCGTCCGAATTCCCATTGCTCGGAACCGGTGGCCGCAACGCGATGGCGGGTCCCACCTATTACTGCGACCAATACCCGGCTGAAACCCGCTTCCCGGAATATTACGACGGAAAACTCATCATTTATGACTGGATGCGCGGCTGGATGA
>JAUSMG010000084.1 GCA_030645295.1 Saprospiraceae bacterium
CGGTTTACGGTTTACGGTTTTTTTGATTCGAATAAGTCAGGATCTTATCATGCTTCGAATCAAAAAAACCGTGTACCGTAAACCGTGTACCGTGTACCGTTAACCGTGTACCGTTAACCGTGTACCGTAAACCGTGTACCGTAAACCGTGTACCGTCCTACTCTCCGCTCCTCAAATTCACTACAATCCCATTCCCGCCGGGGTCTTCAAACATTTTTTGACGAATACTAAAGGCCTCCCGTTCGGGAGCACTCAGGCATTTGGGCGGGTTGGCTATGATCTGCCCCAACTCCTCCAATATTTTCTCCTGTGGCTGCCAGTAGCGCTGATTTTTTCCAAAAATATCCTCAAGGATCTGGTCTTTAATCACCAGAAGTTGTGGCGCAAAAAGTGATCCGGATGCAAGCGCCTGGTGAATTTGCGTGAGCATTCTCAGGTGTTGCCCGGTCCCAAGCTGGCTGGCGGATTCGGATTCTGAAAGTTGAAATTTCCAAACCGGAAAAAACGATTCAATACTGTCCGTTGGGAAGGCTGCAAGGCAAGTTTCAATGAAGATGTTGTCCTGCAAACCATTCGTTTTCAATACCTTCTGTTGCCATTTCCCAAAATCTGCAAAGAGATGGGGTTGGCTGCCGGCGCCGATCTTCTGATAAATAAAGCCAGGCAACACTTCATTCAACCAATTAAATTGCGGTTGGAACCCACTCTCCGGGCGCTGAGAAAGCAGGACTAAAAAAGTGTCCCTCAAAGTGACGGATTCCTGCCAAAAATCCAACAGCTGACCCTCCGTTTCCACATTTTTAAACTTTTTGTACAAGGTATTGCGGCGCATGGACAGGTTTTTTCCAAAGTAGCAGATCAGCCGCTTTTGTAAAAGCCAATCTGATTGCTCCCGGACCGGTCGCAAAGCCGAGGCATGCACCCAACCTTCCTGATCATCAGCCGTTTTCACTTTTATCCAGGGGGTTTGATAAAAATGCTCCCCAACAATGATTTGGGATTCAAATGAACTCACCTCGCCAAGATCTGCTAAGGTTTCGTGTCGGCGAAGTGTAGCTATTTCACGGCTTTTTTCACTGGGTTCAGCACGGAGGGAAGCCTGTTCAGCACTGACAATAATCTGATATTCAGGTGATTGCTTGTTTTTGCAGCCAGTAAGCAACAGCAGCAAGGGTAAAATTTTCCAATCGAAATGCGGCATACCGAGTAAGTTTACGCACAAAACTACGGCAGTCCTCTCGCATGAAATTCTCCTTCTTATCCTACACCCTCGCGCTTCTCTTTTTTTCGATCCAGATACTGCATTCCCAAATCGTGGATGATTTTTCGGACGGGAATTTTGATCAAAATCCTGGCTGGGTAGGTGATATTCCAAATTTCATCGTCAATCCTGCGGGAGAACTCCAGCTCAACAGCACCGGATCGGGTCAGGCAGTACTCCTGGTGGCAGGAAATATGCCCGACAGCACGGTTTGGGATTTCGAGGTTCGGCTGGCTTTCGCACCCTCCGGCCAAAACCTGGTTAGAATTTTCCTCCAAATAGATCAAACCGATTTAACGGTCGCCAACGGCTATTTTATTGAAATGGGTGAAACAGGTTCTTTGGATGCCATTCGTTTTTTCAGGCAGGATGGAAGTTCCAAAACTTTGTTGGCCACCGGTCAGCCGGGACTTGCGGCCAATTTCCCCGATCTGCACATCCGGGCAAAACGCAGTATTACAGGCAACTGGACCCTGGAGGCCGCCACAGTTGGTGCGGCCTTGCAGCTACAGTTCGTCCTGACGGACAACAGCTGGCCAGGCGGAATAGATCGCTTTTTTGGCGTTCAATGCGTCTACACGACCACCAATGCGACCAAATTTTTCTTCGACAACATCAACATTCGCCCTGATGTGCCGGACACCCAGCCTCCTGTACTGCTTTCTGCACAAGGGGACAGCATAAAACAAGTCACTGCGGTTTTCGACGAGGATATCGAAGTGCTTTCGGCAGAAAATCCTGCGAATTATTCGATAAACAATGGCATTGGACAGCCTTTGGCTGCGATGCTTTTGCCTGATGTAAGGACCGTGGTTCTGACCCTGCAGAATTCACTTTCAACGGGCGCCTACACCTTACAAACTTCAGGGATAAAAGATGTTTTAGGCAATGTCAGTAGCGCGCAAACCGCAGATTTTCAATTCATTAAAGTAGAAGTAAGTGATGAATTTGATATCCTTATCAATGAGATCATGGCAGATCCGACTCCTTCCCGGGGCTTGCCTGAACTTGAATGGGTAGAAATCTTCAACCGCTCCAACAAGGTTTTTGATCTATCGAATTTCCGCTTTTCTGACGGCAGCAGTGGAGCAATTCCGCTCCCTGTATTTGCCCTCCAGCCTGGCGCCTACGCCGTGCTTACGGCCAATGCAAATGTGGTAACCTTACAAGCCGCCGCGACCAACGGCAATGTGCTCGGCATTGGGATCAGCAGCATAGCGCTCAACAATGACGGCGACGTACTTACGCTCAGCGATGCATCCGGCAAAATTATAGACCGTGTTACTTACGGTGGAGGCTGCAATGCTTCCAGTGCCGATTATGAGGGCGTTTCGCGCGAGCGCATTAATCCTACCCTACCCTGCCTCGGGTTGGAAAACTGGCAAGCTTGTCCCGCCCAGATCGGTGCTACACTGGGTTTTCAGAATGCTTCATACGATATTACCGCCGACCTCATAGCCCCCAAACTTAGTTTCGCATACCCGGAATCTCCGAGTTCGATCTTGCTCACTTTTAGTAAGGGACTGGACAGACAAACCGCGCAAAATAAATCCGTCTATCAGCTTTTTCCGTCGCGCAGCATCGCTTCTGCAACGCAACTTTCTGATGATCGTGCAAGGGTCCGGCTATCCCTGAACGACCCTTTGGAGCCTGCTACAATTTACAGGATCAAGCTGGGGAACGGGCTGGAGGATTGCAGCGGGAACCTTGCAGACAATACAGACACTACCTACGTAGGATTGCCAGAAAAGCCTGAATTCCAGGACATTGTATTGAATGAAATTCTATTCAACCCAAATTCAGGCGGCGCGCGATACCTGGAGTTTTACAACCGGAGCCAAAAAATATTTGATTGGTCGGAGTTCTTTTTGGCCGATATCTCCTCCGCAATTGCCATCACGCCAAAACGTCTTTTACTGCCCGGCCTCTACCACGTTTTGAGCAATAACCCCGAGGATATCCGAAGCCGCCACCAAAATATTTACCCCGGACGGATCCTTTGCCAAAGTTTGCCTTCTTTGGACGACAACAATGACCTGATCACCCTGTATTGGGCCGGAGGTGGTCAAAGTGTTACCGTCGATTCCCTGTATTATCGTCGGGGAATGCACAATCCGCTGCTCTCCACTTCAGAACAGGAAGGGGTAGCCCTGGAACGGATCCGCGTCGATGAACCCACCCAGTCTAACGCCAATTGGACCTCTGCCGCTTCCCTCCTAACGGGCGCAGCGGGTACGCCTACCCTGCCCAATTCCCAGGCACGTTCGGCGACCAGTCCTTCAGCCGATCTGATTACGATTCCGGTAGCCCGCCTTTCACCCGATGGAGATGCCTACGAGGATTTTCTTGAAATTTTCTACACCCTTCCCAAAGAAGGCTACGCGGCCAGTTTAACCATCTTTGATTCAGATGGTAACCGGGTCAAAAGCCTGATCAAACAGGATCTTGTTGGCACAGAAGGCGCCGTTCGCTGGGATGGCGACACCGATTCAGGCGAAAGCGTAAAAGCCCGGCCTGGCATTCACATCCTGTACTTTGAGATTTTTGGTCCCGATGGCGATGTGAAGCGGGAGAAAAAGGCGGTAGCGGTTTTGGGCAGGTTTTAGGAACAGTTTTTCATAAAAAAAACAATGGCTGAACCAATGCCCAGCAGCAGCAGCAGCGGCCAAAACCACCCCATGCCTCCCATTGATTTTTCTGTACCCGGCTGATTTCCAATGCCACTATTGACCATTCCCAGCAAGGAGGCGATCCCGGAGGGGAGCACGCTCATAAAATTCGATTTTTGACTCAGTAAGTAACCCACCAGTCCCGTTGGTCTGAGCCCATCAGCATTGATCTTTTTACTCAGCAAACCCATGACCAATGGCCCTGTCAAGCCCAGCAATGCGGACGCCGAGCTTTGCTTAACGCCCGAGAATGAGGCTACTGCATTGGTAATGGCCGGAACTTTTGCACCGAAAATTGTACCGATCAGATGGCCGGAAATATTCCTCGGATCATGCTGCGCCAGATTTCCTTGCTCAAGCAGACTGCCCAGATTTCCAAGGATGGCAGGGTCAAAATCGCGTATGGAACTGAAAACATTGTCCATGGAATGGGAATCGCCACTTTTCTGGAGTATGCCCGCAAGAATGGCGGGAGCAAGACTTCCGATGGCTTTGAAAATACCGGCTTCATTTTCACCGTAAATTTTGGCGGCTTCGGTTAAAAGTTCTGGACTGAGCTGCTCTTTAACAGCGTCTAATATGTTTGTCATTATGCTTTGCAAAAAATTGATAGAAAAAAAGTAAAAAGCCCCAAAAGATGGCTGTGAGGCAGCGATTTATGCTAGAAGTAACAAGATAAGGATCTTATAGTAATTGGCTTGATTCTTCTGCCGGAGTAACAGGCTTTCTTCGCCTCAACAAGTCTATTTTTGAGCCAAACTTTCCATAAATGTCGCGCCCTTCACTTTTGATTACCCTGCTTGTCGCCCTGTTTTCCTGCAACGAGTCCCCTACCCCATCCGAATCCCGCCGGGCGTTCCGATACAACCAACACAACCCCATCACTTCGCTGGATCCTGCATTTGCCCGCACGCAAAACAACATCTGGGCTGTCGATGGTCTGTTCAACGGACTGGTACAATTGGACGACAGCCTGAACGTAAAGCCTTGTATAGCAAAACATTGGAGTATTTCGCCGGATGGTTTGACGTACCGGTTTCTCTTGCGCAACGACGTTTTTTTTCACGACGACCCAGCATTCTCCAACGGCGGAAATGGCCGAAAAGTACATGCCGCTGATGTGGTGTACAGTTTTCAACGCTTACTCGACGAGACCTGGCCGAAACCGGGTTCCTGGATCTTTAAAGATCGCGTTGCACCCGATTCCGCCTTTGTCGCGGAAAGTGATTCCGTTTTTGTTTTGCGGCTCAAAACTCCTTTTCAACCCATGCTGCAAATACTGACCATGCAGTATGCCAGCATTGTGCCCCGGGAGGTTTGCGAATTTTGGGGTCGGGATTTTCGTCGGCATCCGGTGGGCACGGGACCATTTCGTTTTAAAATATGGGCTGAAAATCAGGCCCTGGTGTTGATCAAAAATGAAAATTACTTTGAACGGGACAGCGCAGGCGCCCGACTGCCCTATCTGGATGCGGTGAAAACCACCTTCATTGGCGACCGAAAAACGGCATTCCTGGAATTCAGGAAAGGAAACCTCGATTACTTTTTTGGCCTCGAAAGCTCCTACATCAATGAACTGCTCACGCCGGAGGGCGAACTCCAGCCCGCGCTTACCGGGCAGTTTTATTTTTTGAAAAACCCGTACCTGAACACAGAGTATTTGGGCGTTTTAATCGATCGCAATGGGCAGACTTCCGGGCAAACAATCACAAACCCCCTGCAAATCAAAAAGATACGTCAGGCCTTGAATTTCGGATTCGACCGGGCCCAACTACTCCGTACCCTGCGCAACAACGTAGGAAGACCCGCTACCTCAGGATTCGCGCCCCGGGGTTTGCCCTCTTTTGACGATGATGCGGTTCCGGGTTATCGATACGATCCGGCCCGGGCCGCCCGACTGCTGACCGAGGCAGGTTACCCTCAGGGAAAAAACCTGCCCAACATTATCTTGCTGTGCAACAACGACTACCTGGATCTCTGCACCTTCATTGCACGGCAATGGGAAGATCTGGGCGTAAAAGTCAGCATAGAAGTCACTGAAACCGCCCTGCTTCGGGAGCGCATGCGCAATGAACAAGCGCCATTTTTCCGTGCCTCCTGGATAGCCGATTACCCCGACGCGGAAAGTTTCCTGACCTGTTTTTATTCAAAAAATGCAGCGCCGCCCAACTACAGCCGCTTTCAAAATGCGGCGTTCGACCGGCTCTACGAAGCATCCCTCCGCGAAACAAATACCGACCGCCGGTACGAACTTTACCGCGCTATGGAAATGATTTTGGTCGAAGAAAGTCCCGTCATTTTTCTTTTCTACGACGAGACTGCACAGTTTGCAAATCGTCGTGTAAGCGGGCTTTCCCGCAATGCCATCAATCTTTTATCGCTGAAAAAGGTCCGGATTGAGCCTTGATCTGATTTCTTTAATCCTTCTACTTCGCCCCCTCCTCCCTGTTTGATGGCCTTTTATCTAATATCGGAAAACAAGGCGTGAAAGCTTATTCTCTTTGTGGTTGAAAATAAACAACAGCAGATGAATCAGTTTTTCAAGTTTTTATTCGCTTCGTGCCTCGGCACTGCACTCGCACTGGGCCTGTTACTTTTTATCGGCATCACCTGGATCGCAAGTGTGGCTGGCAGCGCCAATGAAAAAACAAAAGTCAAGATCCACGCCAACACGGTGCTGGAAATCGACTTCAAAAAACCGGTCCCGGAGAAGACCAACAACATTCAGATGGATCCTTTTGACCTCAAACAAAAGGATATCCTGGGGCTTTCAGATATCGTAATGGCCATCAAGCGCGCCAAAGAAGATCCCGATATCAAAGGCATCTACCTCAATGCTTCTATTGTATCGCTGGGTAAAGCCAGTTCGGCCACCCTTCGCAATGCACTGGATGATTTCCGTTCCTCTGGAAAATTTATCATTTCCTACGCACATTATTATACCCAGGGCGCCTATTACCTCGCTTCTGTAGCCGATAGCGTGATGATGAGCCCGCAAGGCGTGGTGGATTTCCGGGGTTATTCGAGTACCATCACCTACTTCAAAGGATTGCTGGACAAACTCGACGTGCAAATGCGCATTTTCTATTGTGGCAAATATAAAAGCGCCACAGAGCCATTCCGCTCAGACAAGATGAGCGATGAAAATCGCCTTCAAATTCGCGAATACATCACTCCGCTTTATGATATTTTCATCAAGGACGTGGCGAAGAGCCGCAACATCTCCGAAACCGAACTCCGCCAAATAGCAGAGCGATATGACGGATTTAACGCGGAAAAAGCGAGGCAGACCCGGCTTATTGATCGTTTCGCCTATGAAGACGAGGTATATGCGATGATCAAAAACCGCATCGGGCTTGCTGAAAAAGACAAACTAAACCGCGTAAGTCTGGAGGAATATTTTGACGCCCGGGGTAAGAAGACCAATTTCTCGGTGAAAGACAAGATCGCAGTGGTGTACGCAGAGGGAGAAATCCGGGACGGAGAAAAAGGCGAACCCGGTACCATTATGGATGGAAAATATGTGAAAATGCTGCGAAAAATCCGCAAAGACCCGCACATCAAGGCCATTGTGCTGCGGGTCAATTCGCCTGGTGGCAGTTCGCTGGCCAGCGACAACATTCTGCGCGAACTCGACCTGTGCAGACAAGCCGGCAAACCCGTGGTGGTGAGTATGGGCGACGTGGCTGCCTCCGGTGGTTATTACATTGCCTGCCATGCCGACAGCATTTTTGCAGAGCCGGCCACCATTACAGGATCCATCGGCGTATTCGGCATGATCCCGATTCTGGAAAAAACCATGCGTAACAAACTCGGCATCACCTTCGACACCGTACGCACACAGAAATTCTCAGCCTTCGGCAGCACGGTCTTTGACTTTTCGCCAGAAGAGAGCAAACTCATTCAGGACCGGGTAGATTGGATTTATCAGGATTTTCTGGGCAAAGTCGCAACGGGTCGCCACCGAACCACGGAACAAATCAACGAAATTGCACAAGGTCGCGTGTGGTCTGCTGCAAAAGCCAAAGAAATTGGTCTGGTTGATGATCTCGGCGGACTGGATCGTGCGCTTGCCGCTGCTGCCAAACTCGCCAACCTTGAAAAATACCGCACCTCCGAATTTCCGCAGACCAAGTCTGGTCTGGAGCAGTTCCTGGACCAGATCATGGACAAAGAGGAGCGCGACGACAGTGTGCGGGCCTGGGCGATCCGGCAGGAATTGGGCGAGTTTTACCCTCTTTACAAAACCATGCAGGGCTTCAAACAGAACAACGGGATCATGTTTCGGATACCTTATGAGTTGAGTGTGAATTGATTGGGGGTGAACCGTGGAGTGGCGTGAATGGTCGAGTTTTTCTAAAGGAAAAACTCGACCATTTCTGTTATTATGGTCAGTATATCGGGTTGGAACACAACCCCGAAGGTATAGGTGAGCAGGTCTATCTGGTTGATTACGCCGGGAGAGATAAGACCTCGGCGGTTTGCCGTCCGTCATAAAGTTTTAATGAATTGAAGCGACAGAAAGATTTGAAAATCACCGTTCATTGACATACAGTTAGATTAAAGAGGTTTTCGAGCGAGAAGCGAGGGTCTGGGATGATTTTGATCAGGTTTCCATTGTGGTCTAAGAAGCACCATGCGATTTTGTCTGGGTCGAATTTGACAAAGACTGTTTTGCCTTTGTGCGCGGCCCCTACTTGAAACGATTTGCGATATATGTCGGTTGATCCCACCCTGCTTACTTTTCTGGGGTAAACGGCTTGGGCCAGGTATCGGTACGCCTTTTGTTCGTCGAAGATGGCCCTTTCAAATGGCCGTTCGATTGTATAAAGGTCTTTGAATACTTCGCTTCGAGTGGCCTTTCCAATCCTCTTGACAAGGAAGTGATCTCTTTGCAAAGCACAGGCGCCGTCGAGCCTTTCTTGCATTTGTTCAAGGCTTTGGCACTCATATACCTCTGCCCAACGACTGACCGTACCTTGATTACTTTCCACCTTGGCGTTGTCCTGAGGGCGGCGCGGGCGGTTGAGTATCGGGGTGATGCCCCAAGCCAAGAGCCACAGGGACATGATGGGAATTACATCGCGCGTGGGTACCCCAAAAGGGTCTCCGTTGTCAGTGCGAATGGCTAAAGGCATCCCCCATTGTTCGAATTGTTCAAGCAAAAGGGCACGCACCTCACTCAAGGCAACTTGGTTGATACGGCCTTGGGGGAAAACCCTTGGCCTTGAGCAGGCCTGCGGTTTTCTCGTCCGTGATGTTCAAAAAGCACCGCTCTTGCCCATCCGCCATCCCGATTCGCTCTTTGGCGTCTATCTGCCAAGTGTCGTGCGGCAAGCGGGAGCGCTCTGCGGGCGGTGCCGGAGGAAGTTGTGGCTTTGGCAACTTGCCGCCCCCATTAGCCAAACGCCTTTGGTAGTGACGTTCGCTTTGCAGGGACAAGCCCGGATAGTCCCGTCCGATGCGGACCAGGACATAGGCCACGCCCCACCCCGGATGGAGGTGCTTCAACAAGCGCACTAAACGAAAGGAGCGTTCTGCACCACTGGCCGCACGGCGGCCGCAATTGGAATAACGCGGGATCAACCCCTGTTCGCCAAACTCCTCGTAGGACTTGCAAACTGCACGAACTGTGTTGTAACTAACCGAATAGCGCTGCGCCAGGCTACTGTATGACGCACCTAATTTGTGCTCGGTGGCTATTTGTTGACGCAACAAGACGTCCTTGGCTTGTGCCATAGCATATCTATTTAATCTAACTGAATTGTCAAAGAACTGGCTTTTTTCAAATCTTTCCGTCGCCAACATTCATTAAAACTTTATGTCGGACGGCACGGTTGAGCGACTTGAAGTTGCCGTTGAAATCATAAGCATTGTTGCTCTTGGAGTAATTGTTGATATTTACCCAGGCTACTGGCAAACGATATATAAATGGTTTTTGTATTGTTGTACTAACAATGGTTCGTAAAGAAATCGGCGATACGCCGATTTAAAAACATATTAATAAAAAAGGGCAAAAGTGTAGGTTTGTGGTACGAAACATAAACCAACTTTTGCCCATGAGCGTCGAAACGATCACAAGCGCAATAATGCGA
>JAUSMG010000090.1 GCA_030645295.1 Saprospiraceae bacterium
ACTGGAAGCGGATCAGAAGCCAAACAGGCTGCCCGAAGGGTGAAAATGCGTCGCTGGTCTACCTTAATGACAATCCCGGTTGCTATGACGCTTTTTATGAAACAGACGACCCTGCGGCCTGGAAGCACCTGCTTAATCTCATCAAGGTATTGAATAAAACACCGGATAAAATTGAGACGGTACTTGACGTGGATCAGACGCTCTGGATGCTCGCAATCAACAATGTACTGGTCAATTTGGACAGTTACAATGGGTCGCTTTCGCACAATTATTATCTTTGGTTCGACTCACTCAAGGTAGCACATCCTATCATCTGGGACTTGAATATGTCCTTTGGCGGTTGGCGCCGGGATTTTTCTTTTCAGGAAATGACCGATGAACAGCTGATCCAATATTCACCTTTTGCAGAGTTCGAAAACCTGAGAAGACCATTGATTTCCAAGCTGTTAAAGAATTCATTGTATCGTAAAACCTATGTAGCGCACGTCCGTACGATTACCCATGACTTTCTTGTGAACGGACAATTGCTCACCCGCGCACAGGCTATGAGCAAGGAAATTGAACCATGGGTAAAAGCAGATTCACTTAAGCTTTATTCCATGGCGGATTTCCAAAACGCTTTCGATAAAACCATGAAAAATGGGCCGGACAATGTGATTGGCCTGCGTCAACTTATTGGAAAACGCGCGGAATGGCTGGCAAAACACCCGCTGCTTAACAAGCTGCAACCCACCATTGCAGAAGCAAAGGCTGTGAAAGAAGGCGAGAAAATCATGTTTACCACCAAACTCACGAATGCGACCAAGGGCGGATGGCTTTATTATAGAGTTGACCGACAATTTGCTTTCAAACGCATTCCGCTCCTGGACGATGGCACGAATGGAGATGCCGTCGCAACCGATGGAATCTTCAGCGCAATGCTGAATGCCGCCATTGTAAAAGAATGGTATGTCGCTGCTGAAGGAGAGGAAGGGGCCGCAACCTTACCGGAGAGAGCTTCTTTTGAGTTTTTTAAACTGGATTAAACCTGCCTAGTCTGTTATTGCCTTAATACCAGGCAACTCCTTGCCTTCCAGAAACTCGAGCATAGCGCCACCGCCGGTGCTGACAAAACTTACTTTTTTGGCAAGTTTGAGCTGGTTTATGGCCGCAACTGAATCACCGCCGCCTACCATGGTGAATGCGCCCTTTTTGGTGGCCGAAGCACAGGCCTTTGCCACTACCTTGGTTCCTTCAGCAAATGCGGGCATCTCAAAAACACCCATCGGTCCATTCCAGATCACAGTTTTGCTTTTTCGGATGACGGATGCAAAGGATTTAGCCGCTGAAGGGCCAATGTCCAGGCCCATCCATCCAGCTGGAATTTGATTGCTGGGGAAAATTTGAACCTTTGCATCGGCAGCGAATTTATCGCCACAAATGGAATCCTTGGGCAGCAGCACTTTTACGCCGGCAGCCCTGGCTTTCTTCAAAAATTCAAGTGCATTTTTAATCTTGTCAGCCTCCACCAGAGAATTGCCTACGGTGCCCTTTTTTGCCAAAAAGAAGGTGTAAGCCATTGCTCCTCCGATAAGGATATTGTCGGCATAGTAAAGGAATTTCTCCAGTAACATGATCTTATCGCTGACTTTCGAGCCGCCGGTGACGCAAGTGACGGGTTTTGCCGGGGTTTTCATTGCCCGGGTGGCGTTCTCGATCTCACGCTCCATCAGGAAGCCGAAGGTCTTGTGGTTTTTGTCGAAAAATTGGGCCACTACGGTGGTACTTGCATGGGCGCGGTGGGCCGTACCAAAGGCATCGTTGACGTAGATATCACCGAGAGCCGCCAGTTTTTTTGCAAAACCTTCATCACCAGCCTCTTCTTCGGGGTGGAAGCGGGTGTTTTCCAACAGTAAAACTTCGCCCGGTTGGAGCGCAGCGGCTTTTTTGACGGCTTGTTTGCCCACACAATCGTCCGCGAAATGGACCTTGGCCTTCAATTTCCTGCGCAGGTGTTTCACCAGATGCTTCAGGGTGAATTTCTGGGTATTGATGCTGCCGTTGGCATTCAATTTTTCCAAGGGGCGACCCAGGTGCGACATCAGAATAACGGAACCTCCCTGATCCAGTATGTGCCGGATGGTTGGCACAGCCTCGCGAATACGCGTATCGTCCGTGATCTTATACTCCTTGTCGAGCGGTACATTGAAGTCCACCCGGATGAGGGCTTTTTTATCTTTGAAGTTGAGTTTCATAAGTTCTGCTTATTTGGTTATTTGTTTATTTGTTTATTCGGTTATTCGAGCACCCAGACTTGGCCACTCAAATAATCAAATAACCGAATTAACAAATCAACCATGGAAGTTAAACCATCGCGCACAGTTCCGCCAAACGAGCCGAGTATCCAGCCTCATTGTCGTACCAACCCACGATGCGGCAGATGTTGCCGTTCACCTGAGTCAATGGAGCGTCGAAAATGACCGAGTGTGTGTTTCGGACGATATCACTGGATACGATTTCATCGGTATTGTACTCCATAATTCCTTTTAGGTGACCATCCGCCGCGGCTTTGAATGCAGCGTTGATCTCTTCTACCGTTGCAGTCTTTTTGATCACACAGACACAGTCCGTGAGGGAGCCTGTAGCCACTGGAACACGAAGGGAGTGTGCCGCAATTTTCCCCTTGAGGTGTGGCAGAACGGTAACGACCGCTTTCGCTGCTCCTGTAGAAGTGGGGACAATGTTCTGTGCCGCAGCACGGGCGCGGCGAAGGTCTCTATGCGGTCCGTCCTGCAGGTTTTGATCGGCGGTGTAGGCGTGGATCGTGTTCATAAAGAACTGCTCAACGCCAAATGCCTGGTCCAAAACCATGATCATGGGAACGAGACAGTTGGTCGTACAACTTGCGTTGGAAATGATGGTATCGGTATCCTTGATTTGGTCGGCATTGGCGCCAATTACAAAAGTTGGGACATCGTCAGCCTTTGGCGGTGCAGAAAGGATGACGCGTTTGGCGCCAGCCTGAAGGTGCAATCCAGCCTTTTCTTTGTCTAGAAATATACCCGTGCATTCGAGCACTACGTCCACATTCATGGCTGCCCAGGGAAGTTCGGCGGGATTTTTTACCGCGAGACAAGCGATTTTTGTGCCGTTGACCGTAATGCTGGTTTCGTCGGCGCTCACAGTGCCGTCAAAACGACCGTGCATTGTGTCGAATTTAAGCAGGTGGGCAAGCGTTTGATTGTCGGTAAGGTCGTTGATCGCAACGACCTCTACATTTGGATTTTTGACAAGATTGCGAAAGGTCAGGCGACCGATGCGGCCAAAGCCATTGATGGCGATGCGTTTTTTAGCCATTATTGTGTTGTGGTTGTAACAATGAAAGGAAAATACAAAAAACTTTGGCAGTATCTAGTCAGGCGTCGCAAAAGTAGGTTTTTTGCAAGATTTCAATCGATGAAATCGGTAGTATGCGCTGAAAATTTAACCAATATTAAAAAGCGCCGCACGAAAAAGATCGTGTGGCGCTCCGTATTTTGTCTATTAAGGTTAGAATTAATTCAATCCCCAAGCGACGCCTACATTAAGGCTTATCTTTCTGTTGTAAGCATCTCCGCTTTTAGCAATATTGGTAAAACCGTGGCCATA
The DNA here is from genome assembly GCA_030645295.1 of Saprospiraceae bacterium. Classification (GTDB taxonomy): domain Bacteria; phylum Bacteroidota; class Bacteroidia; order Chitinophagales; family Saprospiraceae; genus M3007. The sequence goes on from JAUSMG010000090.1 coordinate 3,628, forward strand.
CGCCACATCCATATTGAACCAGGTACCCGGGGCAATACGATAATTGAAGCCAGTGCCGAAAGTCAGGCCGAGATCAACCTCTTCGAACACGTCTTTGGAATCAACTTTTTGGGTGCCAACAGGTAAAAACAACTCCGTTTTGCCACCAGCCAAAATGCCCAATGATGGACCCAGGTAGATTTTTGGACGGAAGTCATTGCCGAATTTATTGAAGAAATAAATGAATTTAACTGGGATGCGAACATAATTAAGATGCGTATTGGCCGTCTCCCCACGAAGCTTCGTCTTCACGCCTTCGCCGGAATATTTGAGGTCCATACCAATACCCCAATGTTCTTCGGTGCTGTAGACCAAAGTGAGGCCGGCGTTTAGGCCTAGCAAACCTGTAGTTTCACCAGGGGCATCCTGTATCCAGGCATTGTTGAGGCCGATGATTGGCCCGAGAGAGAATTCCTGAGTATGTGCAATAGAAATGCCGCAAAGCACAAATGCAAGGGTAAAAAGTAGATTTTTCAATTTTAATAAATTTACTTCAAAATGTATATCATTTTGACACCACAAAGGTTACGCCTCCGCGTTACAGGATTGTTACACAATTCTTTAAACAAGTTACAGAATTCACACAAATTCAAGCGTTTGTAAAGGTAATCGTGGCCTGCAGACGCTTAAAGTATCCTTTCTTTTGCCTTTTAAGTTGAACGGGCTAATTTCGCCGGGTCAATCTATTGCTCAATCCGATAAACATGAAAGTATTACTCCCGCTCTTTTTACTCCTGCCTTTAGCAGCTTCCCCTCAAAATGCGGGTACTGCCGGATATACGTTCACGGTCAATACGAGTATTTGCGCAAGTGAGCCAGTTGCATTCAATGCCACATCGCTTGCCCCGGCCGTCCAGAAAGTTCGCTTTGAATCTTATGCGGATTATCGTTTTGGAAACGCCAACCATTCCCACACGGATCCTTATGTCTCTCCAGTGTCTGTTAATAGCTTTGGATTCAATTTTATGACCAATCCAATTCAGCAGATCACTTGGGTTTGCATGGCGCACATTGTTTCGGGGGTTTCGGTAGGACAGATCGTGAATGTGGCGGTGAGCAGCATCAGTCCTACGGCTTGTTTGCCCGCTGTACAAAGCGAGAACAGCTTGTTCCCGAATTGTACCATGTTTGTCAATGTTTTTTCCACTACGGATTTGCTCTGTGCAAACGACACCACGGGCTCCGCAACACTTTCTGTTTCTAATGCTACTTCCCCAGTACAGTTCTATTTAGACGCCAACCCCAATCCATTCCCCAACGGCGATTTAATCAACATTCTTTCTGCGGGCAGCCATACAGTCATTGTCCTCGATTCCCTGGGGTGTCGCGATACAGTGACTTTTACGATCAATGCACCACCCCCGATTTCGTTAATGGCTTCCGGCACAGACGTATTGTGCAACGGCGACAACTCCGGCACCTTAACGGCTTCGGCAATGGGCGGCACCGGGAATATCGGGTTTATCTGGCGTGATTGCCTGGGAGGACCTACGCTGGGTGGCGCAAACCAAAACAATCTTTTTGCCGGTTGTTATAATGTTACCGCCACAGATGCCAATGGCTGTACGGCCACAAGCGCTGTTGTTTTAACGGAGCCGTTGCCCTTTGTTTTTGATGCGACACAAGATTCAGTGTCCTGTATGGGGCTTTCTGATGGAAACGCGAGCATAGTCGTTACAGGTGGAACCATGCCCTATCAGTACCTTTGGGACAATGGGGATACCACGCCCACCGCTTCCAATTTTGACGCTGATTTTCACTTTGTAACGGTCACGGACGCAAACCAATGCGCCGCCACTACATTTGTGCAAGTCCTGGAACCATCCCTGTTTCTTGTCGATAGTACCCAATCCATGTTCGCAACTTGCTTTGGTGGAAATAACGGTACCGCCACTGTTTTTGTCTCAGGTGGAACCCTCGCTTACCAATATCAGTGGGACGATCCTGCGGCCCAAACGGTGCAAAAAGCCCTTGGATTGGCCGCTGGAACCTACAACGTGACCGCAACAGATTGGAATGGCTGCTCCGCACAAACTTCGGTTACGGTGAGCTCACCGTCTGAATTACTGATCAATTTCACCAATATTTCCGGCGAGATCTGTGCGGGCGATTGTCTTGGCCAGGCCACGGTAAATGCTTCGGGGGGGGTAGGGGGCTTTCAATTTGATTGGGAGGACAATTCTATTCCTGTCGGTGCGCTTACCGCCACGAACCTTTGTCCGGGTAGTTATTTGGTGACGGTGACGGATATGAATGGATGTACGGAGTCAGATATGGTCATTATAAATTCCGCGACCCCGATTATTCCGCAGTTCACCGGAACACCCCCGTCCTGTGCTGGCCTGCAGGATGGCTCGATAACCACCATGGTAACCGGAGGCAGCGTACCCTACCAATTTCTTTGGAGCAATGGTAGCACCGATTCCAGTCCCCAAAATTTGTCTTGTGGTACGTATGCTTTGACCCTCACGGATGCGGCAGCTTGTATAAGAAATTATGGGCTCATCCTGGATTGTCCGCAAACCCTCTCGGTCTTGAGTATTGTACCTCAACACATTATGTGTCTTGGTCAAGCCAATGGGGCAATAAGTGTTCAGGTACAAGGCGGAACTTTACCCATCAGTTATTTATGGGATGACCCGAATGCACAAATCACATCCACGGCTATAAATCTATCCGCCGGGAATTATACCGTGACCATCACCGATGCAAATGGGTGTAGTATCTCTACGTCAACCAGTGTGACTCAACCACCTCAACTGACCGTTACGATCACACAAACCAATGTTACCTGTATTAATTTCGGAGATGGCACAGCAACCGCAATTCCTACTGGTGGAGTGGATCCTTATACCTACAGTTGGGGCGCCATAGGCACAACGCAGACCATTACAAACCTGGCGGCTGGTACCTTCACAGTGACCGTCACCGATTCCAATCAATGTACTGCAACAGCCTCGGCCACCATCAGCCAGCCAACATCCCCCGTAATGGTGACCGCTACACAAACCCGTTTTGCGTGTTGGGGAGAAAGCGATGGAGATGCTTCGGTTTCAGCCAGCGGAAGCAATGGCGCCCCCTTCAATTTTATCTGGAGCAACGGACAATTGGGCGGCGGTGCATCAAACCTTGCAATTGGATTGTACACCGTAACCGCTACGGACTCCAAGGGCTGCTCCGCCACTCAAAATATTGCTATTCAGCAGCTTGACAGTATTGAAGTTCTGACCATTTATGCTCCTCCGGGCTGTGCTGATTATGCTGATGGGGCAGTAGCAGTGGTTCTGGTGGAGGGCGGACTTGGCATGGGTGATTCCACCCAATACAACTATCTATGGAGTTTGCCCGGGGCCCCTAATTCAACGGTTGTAAGCGGGTTTTCCGGTGGACATTACACCCTGACAGTAACGGATATGCAAGGATGTTCGGGAGTTTTTCCAATTATTATTGCGGCCCCGGCTGCGTTGGAACTCCAATTGGCAATTGAAAATGCGTCGTGTTATGGCCTTGCGGATGGCGCAGTCTCGGTTACCGGGATACAAAATGCTGTTGGAACCGTTGGTTATCAATGGAGTAACAATGAGATTACGCCACAAATTGACAGTCTTATACAAGGCAATTACAGCGTAACCGCCACGGATTCAAAAGGCTGTTCAATAGTTGCTTTTGCATCGGTTCAGGAACCTGACGCACTGCAGCTGACGTTTCAGACCCTACAACTTATCTGCGCTGGAGACAGCAATGCCATGGTGACCACAACGGTGACCGGTGGTACGCCAGATTATGCTTTTCAATGGAACAATGGTGCAACAACAGCAGCAATCCAGGACCTCAGCGCCGGAAATTATTGGCTTCTGGTGACCGATGGAAACGGATGTACCATTTTGGATACAATCACAATAGGCCAGCCCAATGCCCTTCAGATTTCGGTAGAAACAACTGATCCTGAGTGTTTTGCAGGATTTGACGGACGTATCAGAATGCTTGTGACCGGAGGGGCAACACCCTATCGGTATAGTTTGAATGATGGCCCATTTGGAGGAAGCGGTACGTTTCTTGGGCTCACAGCAGGCACTTATAATGTGCAGGTGCGCGACGCAAATGGCTGCATTTCCAGCACCTCGGCCGCAATTGGTCAACCATTACCGATAGAGGTGGTCGTTGGTATTGACACAACGCTCGTGCTTGGAGATAGTGTCCTGCTTTCACCGACAGTAAACAACGCGGTGGGGCTTACAAGTTATGAATGGACCAGTGCCTTGGTGGACGTGGATAGTTTTACCTGCGTGGATGTGCCAAGCTGCGAAGAGATTTGGGTCTATCCGGGGACTACCAATACCTACCGGTTAAAAGTGACCGACGAAAATGGTTGCATGGGTAAAAATGAAATAACGGTGACGGTCGAAAAGCCGCGTGGGATATACGTCCCGACAGGTTTTACGCCCAACGGAGATTTCGAGAACGACATCCTGGTGGTGCATGGGAAAAGCCGGCAAGTGCGTAATGTCCTGAGCTTCAGAATATTTGATCGCTGGGGAGAATTGGTTTATGAGGATCAAAATTTCCTGGTAAACGATAACACCCGCGGCTGGGATGGCACTTTTCGGGGCCATGCCTGTGATCCGGCTGTTTTTGTCTGGGTTTTAGAAGCGGAATATATAGACGGACGCATCGAACTATTGAAGGGCAACGTGACGCTGATACGCTAGGAAATGATTCATGCTAATCGATCACAACAGACCGTGTAACACTCCTGTCTTGATCCTTTATCCGGATAAAATAGACTCCGGCGGATAAATTGCCTACTTCAACTTTCAGGGCGCCTTCAATCAGCAGACCTGATCCGGATAGTCGTTGTTGTCCCTGTGCATCAAAGAGATCAAAGGATAACTGCGACAGGTTCGGAGCATCAAATTCAACATAAAATTCGGATGTTTTTGTTGGATTGGGATATATGCGAACAAGGGGCAGGTTATTCAAATGATCGCTCCATCCAGAAAGCATATAAGTTCCGGATTTAAACTTTACGGTCCCGCTGTTTTGATCCTCCCAAACCACATAAACCTCAGTGTTTGAAAGGGTTATATCTGTGTTGGTCACATGGTTGGCAGCCAATACCTCGTACCCGGCCGAAAAACCGTTTGAGATGTTGTTGGTAAATTGAACCGCAAGTTGAGCACTGCTGTTTACGGTTTGCATCCACGCGATCGCTGCGGCTTTTCCCGAAGTCGCAATTCTGGGGAAATTCTGCAGTCCCAAACCCGCAAAGTTTCCGGTTATGGGTACGATGGATTCCAATTGTAGCGAACTGAGGGTGGATCGGCTTCGGTAGCACAGCGTTTTACCGCTGGCTGCGCTCATAAATACAGAATACAAACTGTCGCCAATAATTATTCCGTCTGGCCCACTGGAAGGGCAGGCATTGATCATCCAGTCTGTATTGTCGATCTCGATTCCCCCGTTGAAGCTGTTGCCTCCATCAAAAGAGATGCCAGCCCAACTGTTCCGAAGGTTATTCAGGTTGTCGCGGTACATCAGTGCAGCGGTATTACCGGAAGAAACCACCGTTGCAGGACAACAATCACAAACATCGCCGCCTGAAAATCTGCTCCCCAAAACATCCGCGTTAAAGGTGCTTCCATGGTCTTCAGATTTTGCCAATACATAACGGGCATTTCCCCATCCTGGATTGAACTTCATGAAGGCCACCAATGGATTGCCATTTGCATCTGTGCCAACTGACGGGAACCTTGAAATACTGTCGGCGATGGCATCTACCCGCTCCGGGCCAGAAAAATTTTCGCCACCATCAAATGATCGAACAATGTAGATCCCGCTGTCGTCCTCAGGCGTTTCTTTAAAAACAACGTACACGGTATCGCCGTGAGATGCAAGATCTGGGCCTGCCCAGGATGCTGCAAATACGGGGATCGTTCCGGGATTCAAATTTACAGGACTGGAAAAGCCATTGCCCGTCCAGCGACTGAAAAAGACCTGTTTTGTGCTGTTTTTACCCCAAATGATCAAAGGATTGCCATCCCCATCGGTTACCACCCTGGGGTGCATGTTTCCAAATTGATTGTCAGCCACGCTAACAGGTTGAGACCAGGCGATCTGGGATTGTGCGAGGCACCACTGGCTAATGACTAAAAGTGTTAGCAGTAAATAAAATCTCATGGAAGTGTGTTTTAAAATGAGTGCCAAAGTTAGCATGTTTTTCAGCGTTGTATCTTGCCCCCAAAATTAAGACCCTTGATGCGCATATCTATTGTCCAATCCGCCTTGAACTGGGAAAACCCAAACGCGAACCGATCCATGTTCGCTGAAAAACTCACCCATCTGCGAGGCCTTACAGATTTGATCGTGCTGCCTGAAATGTTCAGCACCGGGTTCACCATGAATACCGGATTGCTGGCGGAGCCAATGAATGGGCCTACGATGTCCTGGCTTCAGGACACCGCCAGGGATTTGAACGCGGCCGTAACGGGGAGTTTTATTTGTGTTGAAGAGGGCAAATATTTCAACCGGCTGATATTCATGCGTCCGGATGGACAATTTGATTTCTACGACAAAAAGCACCTTTTTTCATTGGCTACTGAAAATGAACATTTCACTGCCGGTAGAAAGCGTCTAACCGTAGAATGGCTAGGCTGGCGTATTTGCCCCTTGATCTGTTATGATCTTCGGTTCCCAGCCTGGAGTCGCAATACTGCGGGCAGTTTTGTGAGCGGACATACACCGCACTACGATGTTCTGATCTATGTGGCCAACTGGCCCAATCGGAGGGCGCACCATTGGCGTTCACTTTTAACCGCAAGAGCCATTGAAAATCAATCATTTGTAGTGGGTGTGAATATTGCTGGTGTGGATGGGAATGACTTCGAGTATTCGGGAGATTCGGCCATTATCGATTTCTCTGGTCAGCCGCTCGCACAAATTCCGGAGGGTAAGGAGGACATCTTTACCCTTGATCTTTCGTTGGAAAACATGCAGTTATACCGACAGCAATTGCCTTTTCTGGCGGATAGGGATATCTTTGAGTTTAGAGGCTGAATCAGAGTTTGAAAAACCATTGTCCCGCGCCCCCATATTTTACCCAATACATTCCTGCCGGCCAATGCTCCGTATTCAATTGAATGGTCTGCTCGCCGGATTTGACCTGGGTTTGCAAAACAACCCTGCCCAGCGCATCAGTGACCACAATATTACGGTCAGAACCGTACTCAAAATCAGGGAGCTCAATTTGTAAAATACTGGTAAAGAGCGGGTTAGGCCAAACCAGCAGGGTAGGGGAGACCTCAGCAATTTCCGGAGTCGCTGTGGTGATCTGGGACACTTTTAAGCCGTTTCCGAAACTTGTCACCCACATTTCAGCAGGTTTGTAAGGGTTGAAAAACACGCGTTCCGGCTGGCGGAATGGGTAAGATGCTACCAGATCCCAGTCGGGAATTGCGGCATTCATGTTGTTGCTCACCCAGAGCCCTTGTGTTTCCGTGGTCAGGTAAGCCTGTGTGGTATTTTCGGGGTTGAAGGTCAGCGAGGTGACACGGTCGAACTGCGAGCCGGTAAGTTTTGTCCAATTTTGACCCCGGTCGATGGTACGAAACAAACCTCCCTTGCCATTGGGTGCGCCACCCCAGCCGCTGAAAATCCCGACATACCAGGTGCTTTGTGTGGGATCTGAAGGATCAACCACAATGTCTTTCGTCCAATAATACATGTCTGGATGACTGCGGTCAGCCCAGGTATTGGTGGCGGGGTCGTAGAGGAATACGCCTGAACTTGCGGTGAATTGTCCACTGGAATTTCTGCGCCCGGAAAACGTACAGGCCACTTTTCCGTCGTTCAAAACCACGATACAGGCAGGGTGACCTTGTGTGCGGGGTGGAGCGGGAAGTTGTGTCCAATTTGCGCTCAAATCGCTGCGCCAAATTCCCCCTTTCATCGCAGATCCTCCGCCTCCGTAGTGGATCACACTGGCATATAAAATGGACTGGTTCGGATCTTTGGCAAGCCAAAAAACCGGATGTCCGAAATGGTGGTATTCCATCCAATCGCTGCCTCCGTTGGTGGAGAAAAACACTTTTCCGGCGTTGTCATTTGCATCCAGTTGTGCGTCGGCGAGACGAGTGCTCTGATACATATCATGAATACCTGAAGTGGCAGCGAACATCCTGTTGTTTTCCGGCGCTTCAACGATTCGATACACAGAATTGACGGACATTCCAGCAAAATTAAAACCCCAAAGATCGCCGGCATCTGTACTGCGGATCAACCCAATATCGCTGAACGCTGCGAGCATCTCGTTTTCCTTATTCCAGTGT
>JAUSMG010000091.1 GCA_030645295.1 Saprospiraceae bacterium
TTTTCTATTGCAATTTTGATTTGTTCCGCTTTTAAAGATGCAACCTGAGGAACGGTAGCAAGGTCGTGAAAAAGTAGATATGCTTTATCATACTCGCCTTTCCTGAATTTAACTTCCGCCAAACGCATTTTCGGGGAATAATCAGGGGACGGACTCAGGCCATGATTAACCAGACGTTGAAAAGCTGTATCCGCGATATCGAGCGATGCAATCTCAAACGCCGATTCACCATATCCCGTCAACGCCTCAACATGCAGTGAATCGTCTTGCAGTACGAAACTGTAGTATTTCATGGCTGCGAAGTAGTTCTTCTTGCCAAAGTTCTTAAAGGCTGTTTCCAATATTTTCTTTTGGGACGGCCCCCGTTCCCGCTCATTCACTTCATTGAGCCGATCGGAAACTACGGTTGGATATTTCGTAGTAGAATCAGGTTTTTGCCCCCAAACGATTTGTGCAGTCAGAGAAAAAATCAGGATAAAGTAGATTGAGCAGATATGCTTCATCTTATTGGATTGAAAATTAGCAGGTTTTGTAATGAGGCGATTTTGTAATGAAGCGATAGGGAACTTTTTGATCAGGTATCAAATCTCTTCCACGCATCATCAAACGATCAAATGATAGGGCATGATTTGAATTTTTGCATTGCTTTCACTTTGTAAAAGCGATAGATCACCGAGAGTTCCGGGCCGCCACGGCGGTCTGAGATTAGTTCACCAGCTCGGGAAAATGCGTCCCAATCGAAGGTAGCGCCAATGGTCCAGGTGCGGTAAAACACTTCCACACGCGGCACCAGCGAATTGTGGTAGCGATGTCTCCAATCTGCACCAATTTGCAGGGAGAGTTCTTTATAGCGATCTTTATTCAAATGCATCCGAACCCCAGCACCGTACACGATCTCGCTGTACTTCCCTTGTTGCTGGAAAAGCCCTTGAGCCAGGAAATCAAACCTTTCAGTGAGTTGGACAAGTCCTAAACCATACAAGGTCAGTTTGTTATAAAGCCGCACCTCGTCATCATCCGTTACGGAAGACGCCCAAAAATCATGCACAGGACGGTTGATGTGGTGCATGGCTGCTCCAAGGTCAACCCTGCTGCGTTTTCTGGACGCCTGAATCCGATAATTAGCTCCTGCACTGAGGTCAAAATAATTCAGGGTGGTAATACTAAGATCCTCAGAAATAGCAGAACCCGGGTCAAACATGCCATCGATGTATTGTTCGCCGAAAGTAATGTCCGTTTTGTCGAACGAACGCTGGCCAAACATTGGCGTGAGGCCAAAAGTGAAAAAATTATTGCGGCCCACTGGTAAAGTCACGGAAAGCGGTATGCCAATTTGCAAAGACTGGAGCGCAAGGTCGCCTTGCCGGTCATAATTGACTAAAAGTGAGGTAGTTGCGAATCGATTGTACCGTGCTCTATTAAAGTAGACCTTGTTCTCAACGGATCCGGAAAAAGTGGTGTACGGAACAGGGACCGTGCTCCATTGCTTGCGAAAGTTGCCGACAAAACGCAAGTCACCACCGAAAACGCCTGCGAGTCCAGGGTTAAGGTTGAGTGGTGAGTTTCCAAACTGTGAAAAGTGGATATCCTGAGCCGTTAGGCTAAATGCCGACAGTAAAAGCGCGAAAATTACAATTCGTCGCAGTGGAATGAGTAGCGTAGTATTAGTGTTCACAAGCATGTAGTTTATCTTTTGGACCCATCCTGTAGCAGTGCAAAATTGATGCCTACATTGAGTCCTTTGAAGTCTCGTTTTGTCGCCAATACGGCATTATTCGTTCTTATGACGGATCATAGAATGAAAAAAAACAAATGATTTCGGTAAATTATTACTACAAAGGGGAGGACGTCCCATCTATACGAAAACGTAAAGATGTTGGAAATCAGTCCATGAGACGGG
>JAUSMG010000096.1 GCA_030645295.1 Saprospiraceae bacterium
GCTAAAACCAAATACCACTTTGGAGATTATGGAGAACCGGAACTTTTTTGAATTTTCAACGCAGCCCCTTAAAATCTTAGTAAAATACACCGATTTTGAGTATGTTCCGCAAGTATTGACGTACCAAAATGATACTGCCGTTCACTTTAAAAAAGGTGTGTATAAGCTCAGCAAGCCCATTTTTGATATCCGCCTGGATGATTATTAAGCGGCCAGTAGTTAATGCTTCTCACCAATTTTTTGAATTACTAGTCTGTACGAAAATGGAAAACCAGCAGCATCAAACAACAAAACATACCTCCAATAAGTCGAAGCATTCCCAGCATGCCACCCATACCATGCCCGACGGAGCCGTCATGCAAGGTGCAATGCATGGCGGTGGACATGCTGGTCATGGCGGCGGACACGATCATTCGGCCATGATTGCCGATTTCCTGCGCCGTTTCTGGATAAGTCTGGTACTCACGGTGCCTGTGGTGGCCATTTCGCCTATGTTTCAAATGGCGGTCGGATATCACTTTGACTTTACCGGGCGTGATTGGTTATCTTTTGCGCTCGGTTCTATCATCTATTTCTATGGTGGCTGGCCTTTTTTGAGCGGGCTCTGGGACGAAGTTCGCCGCCGACAGCCGGGTATGATGACCCTCATCGGCGTGGCCATCACGGTTGCATTCCTTTACAGCACTGCGGTGGTTTTCAAGTTAGTGGAAGGCATGGATTTCTACTGGGAACTTGCCACCTTGATCGTCATCATGTTGTTGGGACACTGGCTTGAAATGAAATCCGTAGCCGGAGCCTCGAAAGCCCTCGAGTTGATGGTGAAAATGTTGCCCGCCGAGGCACATATGTACCATGGGGACATGCTGCACGATATGCGGGTGGATGCCTTGAAAATTGGCGACCTCGTATTGGTAAAACCGGGCGAAAAAATTCCGGTAGACGGCACCGTGATGGAAGGCATCAGCAGCGTGAATGAAAGTATGCTTACCGGCGAGAGTGTTCCGGTGCAAAAAACAAGCGGTACAAAAGTCATTGCAGGGGCACTAAATGGCGAAGGCAGCCTTAAAATTCAGGTGGACAAATCGGGTAAAGACAGCTATCTCAACAAGGTCATCGCACTCGTGCAGGAAGCCCAATCAGCCAAATCAAAGACGCAACACCTCGCCGACCGGGCCGCCAAGTGGCTGACATTTATTGCTTTAGGGGTAGGTTTCGGCACTCTGGCTGTTTGGCTCGCCAAGGGTCAAACACTTGCCTTCGCGCTGGAGCGCATGGTGACGGTGATGGTTACCTCCTGTCCGCACGCCTTGGGGGTAGCAATACCACTGGTCGTGGCTATTTCGACTGCAATGACCGCTCGAAGGGGATTGCTTATCCGCAACCGCACGGCTTTTGAAAATTCGCGCCTGATCACGGCCATGGTTTTTGACAAAACCGGAACGCTGACCGAAGGCAAGTTCGGGGTATCGCGCATCGAGCCCATCGGGGAAGTTTTTGACAAAAACAGCCTGCTCGCTACCGCCGCTGCGCTCGAACAAGAAAGCCAACACCCGATTGCAGAAGGCATTGTCGCAGCAGCCAAAACCGCCGGGTTGAAATTGCCAACAGTAGCCAACTTCGCATCCATTACTGGCAAAGGCGTGACGGGCGAAATTGGCGGCAAAAAAATCAGTATCGTCAGTCCCGGTTATCTGAAAGAAAAAAACATCGAAATCCCGATCCAGAACGCTGCGGAAACCGTGGTATTTGTATTGGAAAATGAAAAGTTGGTCGGCCAGCTCGCACTTTCCGACCAAATCCGGCCCGATGCAGTTGAAGCGGTGAAACTATTGAAAAGCCAGGGCATCAAGGTTTTTATGGCAACGGGCGACAATGAAATCGTCGGCAAAGCCGTGGCTGAACAGTTGAGCCTGGATGGCTATTTCACGGAGGTTTTGCCGCATCAAAAAGTCGAAATCGTGAAGGACCTGCAAGCCAAAGGCGAATTTGTGGCCATGACTGGCGACGGCGTAAACGATGCGCCGGCGCTCGCCCAAGCAGATGTGGGCATCGCGGTCGGCTCGGGCACCGATGTGGCTGCCGAAACCGCTGATATTATCCTGACGGACAGCAAACCTTCCGATGTGCTGGGTCTGGTAAATTTCGGCAAAGCAACCTATCGGAAAATGGTGCAAAACCTTTGGTGGGCAACGGGTTATAATGTCGTAGCGATACCCTTGGCGGCCGGGGTGTTGTACCCACATTTTGTACTAAGCCCGGCCATGGGGGCGGTGCTGATGAGCGCAAGCACGATCGTCGTCGCG
>JAUSMG010000108.1 GCA_030645295.1 Saprospiraceae bacterium
ATTAACGTCAAGGATTTTGAACAGGGGCCGCCCATCGAAGCGCCCATTGCGATCCGGGTTTTTGGAGAAAATCTGGATACCCTTCGAAACATTGCCCTCAGGGTTGAAAACCTCTTAGCGGAAACAGAAGGCGCGATCTATATCGACAATCCCATCGCTACGGTAAAAACCGATCTGCAGATCAAAATAAACAAAGACAAGGCCGCCACCATGGGCATTCCGGTGGCTGATATTGACCGGATGGTGCGACTGGCCATTGCCGGGTTGAATTTTGGCGTATTCACTTCGGAGACCGATGGCGAGGAATATAACCTCACTGTGACCGTGCCAAAAAGCGGCGCCAATACTACCTTGGATGCACTTAAAAACCTGTATATCAACAATATACCGGGTACTGCCATTCCACTGGCACAAGTGGCAACCGTGGAGTTCAAGCCATCCCCCAACTTCATCCAGCACTACAACAAAGACCGGTTTACGGGCGTGACGGCCTTTGTAAAAAGTGGTTATCTGGCCGCCCAACTCAACCGCGATCTGGGCAAAAAAATGGCTGAAATGAAAATGCCCGAGGGTTATTCGTACCGGATGGCGGGTGAAGTGGAAAGTGCAGAACGCTCGTTCAGCGGCCTGGGTCCGATTATTCTGTTGACCATCTTTGGACTTCTGGCGGTGCTGATATTAGAGTTTAAAACCTTTAGAAGTACCATCATCGTGCTATCGGTCATCCCACTTGGTATCATTGGCGCCATTCTAATCTTGTTGGCTACAGGTTATCCGTTCTCTTTTACGGTCGTGGTCGGCCTCATTGCACTCATGGGTATTGAAGTTAAAAACTCTATCCTGCTGGTGGATTTTACCAACCAACTCCGGGTAGAAGGGAAAGGTCTGGATGATGCGATCCAGGAAGCGGGCGAGATCCGTTTTGTGCCGATCTTGCTGACCTCGCTCACGGCAATCGGTGGTTTGCTGCCGATTGCGGTGGAGGAAAATCCGCTGTATTCGCCGCTCGCGTATGTGCTGATCGGGGGATTGATTTCCAGCACTTTGTTGTCGAGGATCGTGACGCCGGTGTTGTATAAGTTATTGGCGCCGAGGGTGGTTTAAGGAGTTTTTCTTACTTTTGTTACAAATTTTATAAAAATGGACGCCAATCTTCTACAACGAATTACGACCAACCCTGCCCAATGTGGCGGCAAGCCTTGCATTCGTGGAATGCGCATCCGCGTCACTGATGTACTGGATTTGCTGGCTAATGGTCTAAGCCCGGAAGAAATTGTCAACGATGAACTTCCCGACCTCACATTAGATGATATACGGGCTTGCTTGGCGTATGCATCCATGAAACTCAACCACCCAGTACTCGCCGCTGCTGCCTGATGCTGCTTATTGATGCCCAATTATCCCCTAGTCTTGCTTTATGGGTGAAAGACCATTTTGGAATCGAATGTTTTTCGGTCGGTTACATTGGCTATCGCGACGCATCAGATATTGATATTTTCTTCAAAGCCCGCGAATTAGACGGTATTGTTTTGACTAAAGACGATGATTTTGTCAAACTGCTCCACCAACATGGCAGCCCGCCTCGTATTATCTGGCTTACTTGCGGCAATACTTCCAATGCCAGAATGCGCGAGATTCTGATGGTCTACCTTGAAACAGCTTTGGAAATGCTGGATACAAATGATTTGGTAGAAATAAGTGGGTAGCTCACGCCAATGGCTGCCTGACATCTACGCCGGTGTTGTATAAGTTGTTGGCGCCGAGGGTGGTGTAAGGTCTACCGCCGCCTTCCCACAAAACCCGGTAAAGCAAGGTCTTTCTCCGAAACCAACACCTGCTCCAGATCAAATTCCCAATCGATCCCAAGGAAAGGATCGTCAAAACGAATCCCACCTTCCTGGGCTTTGGCGTAAAAATTATCGCATTTGTAGGAAAATTCCGCCATGTCACTCAGCACCAGATAGCCGTGGGCAAAACCGCGGGGCACAAAGAGTTGGCGCCTGTTCTCTGCGCTCAAACGGATGCTATACCATTGCCCGAGGGTCGGAGAACCTTCGCGAAGATCCACGGCCACATCCAACACCTCTCCTTCTAGGACGCGTACCAATTTCGCCTGTGCCATGTCACCAACCTGATAATGCAGCCCCCGCAACACGCCCCGGGTGGAACGAGCCTGATTGTCCTGCACAAATGCGGCGTGTACGCCCGCTTCCGCCCAAACCTGCTGGTTGTAACTTTCAAAAAAATAGCCGCGTTCATCACGGAATACTGCGGGCTCAAACACGATCAGGTCTTGAATGGGAGTGGTTGAAAAAGGCATTTTTGATGTATGATGTATGATGTATGATGTATGATGTATGAACTTCGAGCTTTGAATGAGGTTTTAGTGTCTGCTACTGCTTCCTGCCTACAGCCTACTGCCTACCGCCTACTGCTACTGCCTACTGCCACTGCCTACTGCTTCCTGCCACTGGCTTTTCGCCAGGAGATCATCGCTGAGGGAGTGAGGCCTAGGCTGGGGTGCCACTCCGATGCGAGGTCAAATGCCAGGTTGTTTTTCAATCGCAAACCTGCGCCAAAAGCAATTCGCGCTACCTTATTGCTGCGCATCCCCGCCCGGATCACGAGCACTGAGGTGGGCCGGTATTCCACACCTGCTTTGACCATGGCCTTGCGCTCCAGGTCCTTTTCTGTTTCAAAGGTCATCAGCAGCAGTTCGGAAGGTTTCCAGGATGCTCCGATGCGCAATACGGTGGGTACAAGGTCTTCTCCGATTTTTTGCTGCAAGGGGTTTTGGATTTTTGCGCCTATCCAAACATCGGGTAAAGCCCTGGCAAGCAAGCTCAACCCGAAGGTCGCCATGGTCGTTGATCCATATTCCTGCGCGGAAGCTCGCAAGACATCCGCCGAACCGCCGAGGTAAAATGCCTCGGTCAATCGCCGCCCGTAGGCCAATCTGAAACGATGTTCTGCATATACATCGACCGTTGAGTGCTCGATGCCCAAGCCTGCACCGCTGTATTTGCCCATACCTACCACGGCTTGCACATTGCCCGTGTGCCAGTCCTTTACCCCGTAAGGCAAGGCCGATCCTACCCAAAAACCAAGTCGTTCGCCAAGTCCGAGTTGGGCTTCATTGGCAAGTCCGGTGGAAAGACCGGGGACCGCGATCGTGGCTCCACCCATGCCCATAGCAGCCGCATTCTCAAACGGACGCATGAAAACCTGGGCGAAGAGGGTAGTATTCAAGAACAAAAGGAAAGCAGAGCAGGCAAGGTGGCGCATAGCATTAATAAAGTTGGCTGGGCAAAAGTAGAGCGCGCTTGCCACAGGTACGACATACATTTGTCGCTCAAATCAAACTAACCAATGCGATTCGTTCAAGCCCTGCTTACAGTCAACGGCAAAGCCCATCCGCTGCAGCCCAATCGCGCCAATACGTTTGAGGAAATTTATGCAGATTTTCAGCAAAACGAGGAAGGAGCTGGCACGCGCTATTCCGTTTTTCTCCACCCGAAGCAAGATATTACGGTGCAAAGGCTTGAAATTCAATTTGATATACCGCTGCCGCCCGATGCGCACTTCTTTGCCAATGGCTACCAATCCTGGAGTGAAAGCCGGATAATGAAGGTCAGCGATGGGATTCCACCGCTGCGTTCCATTGCCCGTAAATTTATGGGTAATTATGGTGATGAACACATCAAAGGCATTCCCCGCGGGCAGGGCAAGTTGCATTCCTGGACGTATACCTATGTGTCCCGGAACGCTGTTGTATCCCGGAACGCTGTTCCGGGAGTTGACCCGGAACAGCGTTCCGGGATACTGCTCGGCTCCCTGAGCGAGCGCACTGGCTTCACACTGTTTCTCTACGATCAATCCAAGGGCATCCTCACCGTCCGGAAAGACATGGATGGACTTGCGCTGCGCCACTCTTTTCCGGCGCTCGATTTTTGGGTGGGCGAAGGACAGGAACAGCAACTTTTTGACACCTATTTCAGGCTGGCCGAAATTGCCCCGCCCAGCGCTCCAGCTGCTATTGGCTGGACGAGCTGGTACAACCATTTTACAAATATCTCTGAAGCGGTTTTGTTGAAGAATCTGGAGTCGTTCAGTAGGACGAACTTCAGTTCGTCAGAATACCAACCGCAAACGGCGATAAAAAATGATTTGGGTGAAGGAAACACCCTTAATAATGCCGAACTGAAGTTCGTCCTACGTTATTTCCAGATCGACGACGGCTGGCAAACTGCCACAGGCGATTGGCTCAGCGTGAAACCCGCTTTCCCCAATGGGATGCGGCATATTGCCCTGAAAATCAAAGAAAAAGAACTTCAACCCGGGCTTTGGCTTGCGCCGTTTGTAGCCTCCGCAAAATCAGAACTGCTGCGCCGCCATCCCGAATGGTTGCTGAAGGATGCGAAAGGCAAGCCCATTCGGGTGGGTTGGAACCCAATGTGGGGCGGCTGGTACTATGCGCTCGATTTTTACCACGACGGGGTGCGCGAGTACCTCAGCGGGGTGTTCCATACCATTCTGGACAAGTGGGGATTTGAATTGTTGAAACTTGAATTCTTGTTCGCCGTAGCGCTTGCGCCGCCGCCGGGCAAAACACGTGGCGGCGTAATGTGGGAGGCCATGGAATTCATCCGTCATCTGGTGGGCTCGCGGCGGATCCTTGCTTGTGGGGCGCCGCTTGGTTCCTGCTTCGGGCAGGTCGACTATTGTCGTATAGGCGGCGATATCCACCTTGCCTGGCGACATCCCCTGCTTTCATTTTTGCATTTCCGCGAACGGGTGGATACTTTGGCGTCTTTGCGCAGCACGCTGGGCCGTTGGCAACTCAATGGGCGAGCCTTTAACAACGATCCCGATGTGTTTATCCTGCGCAACGCAAATCAAAAACTGAGCCCGGAACAACATCAAAGCCTTTTGATTATCAATGCTTTATTGGGAAATTTGCTGTTTACTTCCGACGATGTAAGCGAATATACGGAGGAGCAAAAAGGCGAATTTGAAGAAGCGCTTTCCTTGCGCGGCAGCGACATTCACAGGGTTTTGGAATTGGAAAACGACGTCTGGAAAATTGATTTTGCACAGGAAAACTCGGACTGGTCTGCCTATTGCAATTTGACAAAAACAGTAAAAAACCTGCCCCTCCCCAACGGAGCATGGTTGGAATTGCGTCCTTTCGAGACGATGGTTTTGAAATCTTGAAATCGTCGCCCATTGGCAAGTCTTTTTACCTGTCCTCTCAATAGGACGCGTATCTTTGCACTTCTTAAGTCCAATAGTCCAAAAATCCAAAATCCAAAGTCTAACTATACATGAAAAAACTACTCTTTTTGCTGCCCTTTGGCCTTATGCTTTCGGCATGTTCCAATGATTTTGAGGTGACAGCCCCCTGGAAAGACATCCCCGTGGTATACGGTATTTTGGCTCCTCTTGATCCAGCACTTTACCCAAAAGATACTGCGTTTTACATTCGCGTCGAAAAAGCATTCATCGACCCGGAAAAAAGCGCGCTCGAAATTGCACAAATTGTCGACTCACTGTACTATCCCGAGAATGCCATCACTGTTTGGCTCGAACGCACAAATGACGGTGCTCGCTTACAGATGAAACGGGTAGACGGAGCACTGGAAGGCTATCCCCGTGACGCAGGTGTTTTTGCCGGACAGCCCAATTGGCTGTACAAGGCAAAACCTACGAGTGGCTTCTCCATCGATGCGGGTAAGACTTACCGCCTTATTATTGAACGTGTTGATGGCAGACCTGATGTAACGGCAGAGACCACCGTTCCCAATGATTTTTTTGTCACCATTCCCAATCCTTCAGATCAGAAAATTGGCTTTTTTGGCAGTGTAAATACGCAGATCAAGTGGAATACAGATGTAAATGGCGCTTTTTTTAATGTGACGCTGGTGATCCGGATCAATGAAAAGATAGAACCCAACGGTCCTGCGCTGAGTACACAAACGTTGATCTGGGAGGCTGCAAAGAATGTCGAGCTGGATGATAGCAACCCTAATGCTTACACGGCCAGAGCATTTTTGTCCGGAACCAGCTTCTATAATTTTTTGGCACAAAACCTTCAAAGGCTACCGCCTGGCCGCATCCGGCAGTTCAAAAACTTTGACATTATCATTGAAGGTGGTGGCAAGGAAATCAAAGAATACCTTGAAACGGCTCAAGCCAATTCAGGACTTACGGGTGCTGAAACGTTCCCTAACTACACCAATATTTCAGAGGGTTACGGCATTTTCACCGCCAAAAACCGTACGGTATTGGAAGGAGTTGGACTCAGACCCTTGACCATTGATTCGATGAACCTGAGCTCGATTGTCGATACGCTTGGCTTTGTGAAGTAAGGACCGCAAAGTATTCCATACCCTCCATTCCTGCGCGCCGGGCTGCCATTTGTCAGCCCGGCGCGCTTTTTTTGGGCCAATTGGATGGTTTCGTGTCATTGGTTTGAAATTTTTGAGACAGGGGACGATATTTTTTGGAGTTAATTTTTCACAAATTGATTCAGGTTTTAATTAAATTGCTTTTGAATTTAGCTCACATGTTTAATGTATTCCAATATTAACCTTTAAATCAAGCAATTAATTCTATTATTTTACAACAATTTATAGAGCAAGCATCTAGCCAAACCAGCTATTTGATTAATACTATTTTTCACAATGATTGAAAAATGTAATTGTTGGAGAAATGACTGTTGAGCCACTTTTGTAGGAGTGAACGGTGGAAATAAAAGTATTTCCGCCTAGAGATATGTTCATGGGATTATACAAATTCAGGTGAGAGAGCAAGTCCTTCCAATGGTGGGAGGACTTGCTAAACCTGATCCCCATGATTGCCCCACTTTTGCAACAAAAACCATTTCCATCCGTTTTATTGTAACTTCCTTACCTACATACCGCAGCCCCTGGAAACCCATCCACACGAAATGTTCATGGGATTATAATTTGTTGTTTAACCAGCCACACCAAAAGAGGTGTGGCTTTTTTAATTTCAGTACTACCTTTACCCGCTTTACCCGCCGTAGCCCTTCAGGGCGAAGG
>JAUSMG010000142.1 GCA_030645295.1 Saprospiraceae bacterium
GTAAACTGCTCATTATTCTCTTTCTGGTGTGTTCAGGCCATGCTTTCGCACAGCCTGATTTTGACAAAAGCCTGAAATTTGACGAAATTCAAGCCTTACTCAAGGAGGGTATTTCGCCGTGGGACTTGCGCAAACAAGCCCTGGCCTGGTATCAGTGGGCGTACTATGATGAGGAGCAAACCGGTATTACTGATTCGGCATTCCAATACCTTGCCCGAAGTGCCAATTTGTTTTTAAAAGCCAATGACACCCTGGCATACTACAGGGTTCGTTCTGATCTGGCCGACCATCTTTCTGCCCGGAAACTTTGGGACGAAGCCATAAAGATCCAACAGGAAGCCCTCGATTATTACCAAAAGACGGGTAATCTGCATTACGAGACCCATTTACTGGCCAAATTGAGCAGGGTCTATGCCAATAAAGGCGATGCACAGCAAGCGGGAACCCTAAAGCGGGCCTTTTCTGCCAAAAATCGCATCCTTAAGGATACCATTCTGGACATCACCATGTCGATGGATGAAGTGGAGCGCAGCGCCCAGATCGGCCGTTATTCCATTGCCCGTTATGAGGCTTCCAATGCCCTGCGTTTGGCTGAACAAACCAGTCGCACGGACCTGATTGCCTTGGGGCAATACTCCGTGGGGCATTTCAGCTATATGGATCGTGATTATAAAATGGCGCTTTTTTTCCTGAAAAAGGCCGAAAAAACTACTCCCCGTGTTAATCTTGCTTTGCGTCATAACATTTGTCGCAGACTCTGGAGTACTTACGAAGCGCTCGACAGTCTAGAACTGGCGCTCAAATATGCCAACCGCTCAGCGGCCATTGGCGACTCGCTGCTTGCGCAAGAACAGGAGGCCTCCCTGCACCGTCTGACCATTCAATACGATACCCGGGAGAAACGAAAAGAAATTGAGCAGCTTGTCATGGAAAAAGGGGAGGCACAAGCCGAATCTGAACAACAAAGAATTGGACTTGCTACCCTGGGGGTCGCCCTGGCCGCCGTATTGCTTGCGCTTTTCTTCATTGTGCGCGACTACAGTCACCGGATGCGGGTAAACAAGGTTATCGCAGCCCAAACAGAAGAGATCAACCAACAGAAATTCAGGGATTTAGAGAACACGCTTAAAATTGAAACCATGCAAAGCATGCTGGCGGGACAAGAAAGTGAGCGTCAGCGCGTGGCACAAGACCTGCATGACAGCGTAGGCGGATTACTGGCAGCGGTCAAAATTCAACTCGAAACCATGACGGCCAAAAAACCAGCGCGTGCAAAGGACAAAGACTGGAAAAAAATTAGGGGCTTACTCGATGAGACCGTAGCTGAAACCCGGCATATCGCCCGAAATATGCAACCCAGTGCCTTAATGGAGTTTGGCCTGGTCACGGCTTTGCGCGATCTGTGCAACCGGGTTCATGGCGAAGGTGTGCCACACATTACCTTCCAGCATTTTGGTGAATTTGCGGATATTGACCGGGAAGTTGCCCTCAATTGCTATCGAATCATTCAGGAACTGCTCCAAAATAGCCTCAAGCATGCACAAGCAAAAGAAATAATGGTACAGATAACCCGTACCGAC
>JAUSMG010000145.1 GCA_030645295.1 Saprospiraceae bacterium
AAGACAGACAAAAGTACGGCCATCCTTGGGCGGAGGGAGGGCTTTTAGGAAATGTTTGCAAATGAGGTGACCTTATAAATAACCCCTCCCGATTTTACCGGGAAGGGTTGGGTACTTTGGGGATCTGCCTTTCGGCTATTAAAATGCTACTGCTTCATAAACTTATCAATGGCGATTACGCGGCCCTCTGATATGACTTGCAGGAAGTACAAGCCAGAAGGTAGTTCGCCGGCCCGAATGGTCTGCTGTGTGCGGCCAGGCTCGGTATTTTGCTCTTGTAACAGTCTTCCGGCGAGATCGGTAACTTGGAATTTGGTACCGTTCTTGGCGGGTTCGGGCAGTTCAACGGAGAAGGTGCCCGCGTTGGGGTTGGGAAAGAGGATGAACGAAGTATTCATAGTCTTTTGGAACGCCACCGCTTTGAATTTTTGAGGAATCAGGGCAATTGGGGTTTGGCCAATCGGGCAATAAAATGTGTTCAGGTGGGCCTCATTGAATACCTGGGGATCCAACCTTACCGCAACATGGATGAATGTAGGTACAGCTTGCGCTGGAAGGGTATATTCAAAAATGTCCGATTGTCCATTGGCGATACTGTCGGTCGTAGGGCTGTACCGCAGGGAATAAAAAGGAGAGAAATTTGGGTTGCGGACCAAGTAAGGCTTACCACCGTCTGACACGTAAGTCGAATTGTTTGCAGGGGAGGTTGCTTGCAGTCCATTGGGTACCTGCACTACAAAATATCGGAGTTTATTCACGCAATTGTTGGTCACCCGGATGCGGTAAGTGCGATTTTTTCCAGCATCTTCTGTGATGGTCAGCAGTTCGTATTTCACACAGCCGTTCACCTTTATATCGCAGGCCTCTTCAGGCGGGCTGGCGCTTTCCAATTTAAGAATGGTGCCGTCAAGACCGCAGGCATACCCCGCTGAGCTGCTGGGCAGGCTTAGCCTGTACAAACGGCTGGTAATGCTGGGGTTACTGGTTTCAGGGGTCCATGTCAGACCCGCATCAGTGGTTTTCAGGATATTGCCCGTGTTGTTCTGGACATTGCCGCCAATGGCGTAACCCAAGTTAGCATTTACAAATTCAACATCTAAGAGGTAGTTGGCCGAAGGGTCGGGGTTGTTTGTAGCGATCCAGGTGTTGCCTGCATCATTGGTCTTTAAGATGACCGTTGTGTTATTGTTCCAATCACCGCCCACGCAGTATCCGTGGTTCGCGTCGGTGAAAAAGATACCAAACAAGTGGTTGTTTGACACAAAATTGGATATCCAGGTCGCGCCGCCGTCAACCGTTTTTAGCACAAAACCGTCGAAATTGGAGGCATAACCTGTATTGGGATCCGTGAAAAAAACACTGTAAACGGCTTGCGGATAAGCGGGCGAAATATCCGCCCAGCTAAGTCCCCCATCGGTGGTTTTCAGGATGGTACTTACGCCGGGTAAACCGCCCGTAATGAAGCCTACGCTGGCATTCAAGAACCACACCGCTCGCATTTCAGCAAAAACAGGCGAGGCGACCGGTACCCAGGTTGCGCCACCATCAGCGGTATGAAGGATTGTGCTGCCATCCCCTACGGCTACACCATGGGCAGCATCTGTGAAGCATGTAGCATAGAGGGTGTTTCCGTTGCTGCTGGTTTGCTGTACCCAGTTCGTGCCACCGTTTATGGTTTTCAGGATTACACCGCTGCCACCCACAGCATATCCAGTGTTATTGTCCACGAAGTGTATGCCGAGCAAATGCGAGGTCGTGCCACTTGCCTGTGCTGTCCAGATTTGCGCCTGGGCCGGGGCGCACAAAATACAGAGCAAAAAGTAAAGGAGCGACCGGATGATTTGAAAACTGGAATTGTGTTTCATTTTGTGAAATTTATATGGTTTAATTTGTTGAAGCACAGGTTTTCTGTGCCAGTTTCCCATTTATCTCGCTTTACTTCCATTTTGTAACCGCGTGATGATTTTTTTACAAAAAAAGCCCTCTCTGACGCATCAGAGAGGGCGGATGGTAATTAGGCGCCTATTAGCCGGATGGATTTTTCTACTGTTTTACAAATTTCTCAACCGCCAGTATTTTGCCGTCGGAGACTACTTGCAAGAAGTAGAGGCCAGCGGGCAAATCCCCTGCTTGAACGGTCTGCATCTTGACACCTGTCTGGGCTGACTGCTCCCGTAGTACCTGCCCCGTGAGGCCAATGATGCGGAAGGACATGCCAGGTGTGCCCGCCTCAGAAAGTTCTACGCTGAACGTGCCGGAGTTGGGGTTGGGGAAGATGCGGATCCGTTGTTGCTCCTGCTTTGGGTCGTCCACTGCCACAATGGTCTTGCATTTGCCAAAGCTTCCGGCATTCCAGATAGCATTGACTTCTGCGGGATTGATTGCACGGTTGAATATCTCCAACTCATCAATCATAATGTTCCAATGCTGATTGAAAGGATTGTTTCCAATCAGCAAGGGGCGAGTATTCGTTGCGTTATAGCCGCTATTGATTGGGACAGTGGATTGTTGAAGCGTGGCACTCGAGGAATTGCCGACATAAAATGTGGCAGATTGCGAGCTAACAGCTACGGCGACAAAATTCCATTCATTTTTGTTGATAGGAGGCCCTTGCAACACATCTACCGGACTACCATTACCAAGCACTAAAGTCAAGTAGTAAGGCGAAGAACCCTGAATGGACAAGGAATAGCCACTGTTCAAATTACCCAACTTATCTACGATGGGTTCGGTTTGTGTCCCCATATCGGTGTTGACCCACGCGTCTATGGAGAAATCGCCCGTTCCGAAGTTGAGTCCTGGATCATCGCTGACTTCCACATAGTAAGCGCCGGGAACACCCACAAAGTGCAAGGCGCCATTCACTTTTCCAGCAACCGGATCTGGACCGTCGGAAATTCCAACGAAACCATTAGGCTTAGGGTCGCCTTCGTGGAAATGGACAATATCAGCTACGTTGTCATCTCCCAGTAATTCATCCATTGGCCACCAAGCAACCATGCCTACGGGGGGTGTTGCACAATCTACCTCCTCAATGCAAATGTTGTCAATGCGCCCCCAGGAAATGGTCGTAGGATCTCCAATGACATTAGGTACGTTGTTGAAGGCCCTAATGATCAAATTACTCCAGTTGGCCGTTGGCTTCCAGTTCGGCAGGGTATATGTTGCACAGCTCTGGTTGGTAATCGAACTGCTCTCACCGATATTTTCGCAAAGGGTTGTACAGGTGAACGGATCAATGCAAGCGTTGGCGGCTGTAAAGCCAAACCGAACGTATGGCGTCGGCAGGCCCGGTTGGTAAAACTGTGCTGAAAAACTGATGGAGTAGGTTTTTGCCGGATCGAAGGCGAAACCGCTTTGGCAAATGGCCTCTCCCAAATCCTGGTTGCCCCACATTTGCATGGAGACTGGGTCGCAGCAGAAAACATTCGTCGCTACCTGAGGGGACCCACTGGCTACTGTCCAATTGTTGGAGGCCCCTGGGTTGCCCAAATCGCCTGGCAATGCACCATCAAAAAATCCGGGGTTAAGTACAAGATTGTCAGGGCAGTCAGGGCAAAGACTGAAGCATTGCACTTGATGGTCTAAGCAGAAAGGCGCTTCCCAACAAACCACCCCAAAAGCATTTACTTCCTGAACGGTATAACAAACCGTGTATAAACCGGGACTGCTGTAATTATGTGACAGTGGGGTGTTGTTCGGATAAGGGCCTTCCACAGGAGAGCCATCTCCCCAGTCCCAGGTGATTTGCAGGCAATCGTCCATGTTAGTACCATTCACGCTAATGGTACAATTGCCAAACACTGCATTGGTTTGAACAGCAGTAGCGGCAATCAGGAATGCCTGCTCATCTTTGCAGCAAGTGTCGCAAATCACATACACGCTGTCGCAGTGCGTATATTCCCAACAAACCACGCCACTGGCGTTTACCTCTTCAATGGTATAACAGACATAGTAAGTACCGGTGGCTGGGTAGGTGTGCGTCACTAAAGTATTGTCAACGAACGGCCCTTGTGTGCCAGAGCCATCGCCCCAATCATAACTGATCTGCATGCAATCGTTCAAGCCGGTGGCTTGGAAACTGAGTGTGCAGTCGCCGAGTGTGCCAAACAATTGCACATTCTGAGCAATGGCCAAGAATTTATCATAGTCCTTACAACAAGTGTCACAAGGAGTTTCCAATAGGAATTTGATCAGGCAAGGCGGGCAAGGTTTGCCATCGCAATAACCTACCAATTTGACACAGTAAACACCCGGTTGATTCAGCAAATTTGCCGGGACACTGATCCCAAAATTAGGATCCGCCTGCACCCCTGTTACCGAGACAACCATGGCACCGGAGGGGTCGAACAGCATCCAATCCACCGTAGTGCTGGGAGGGCAGTTGTTGCCCTGACAAAGGAAAGTACCCGTGATGGGAAGGTTCTGGCCATTGGGCGGACAAGTAATTGTGGGCGCAGGACCACCACAAGCGACCGCTATGGAAGGCCCTGAATTCGGGCGTATGAAGAGGTTGGAGAATGACCCGCAGTAACAAGTGTCGCATTCCACCACAATTGTTTCGGTCAAAATCTTTTCAAAGCAAATCAGCCCTGTGTGCGGATTTACCTCAATGGCTAGATACTGGATGACGTAAGTTCCACTTTGTGTGTAGCTATGCATCGGCATATCGCCTGCTACAAATGGGCCAAAACTTTGGTTTTGATCGCCCCAATTCACCCATTCTATGTAATCACATGGAGGCAAATTGCCGATGTTGAGTGTAGCCTTACAGTTCGCGTTGTCCACCGTGACATTCACCGCATTCATCACATTCTGGCAGAAAAGATCATAGTCCAAACAGCAGGAATCAATCGGGATGTCGGGACAATCGAATGGGAAGTTCTTTTCGCATTTTTCTACACTTGGTGGAAGACCGTATAAAAGATTCACGGTCAAGTTATAGGGTCCCGTTCCTCCGGGGTTGCAAAGTGCAAGCGGACTGAAATATCCGGTCGGCAAAAAGCCGCCTCCAATGGGTTCGAGAATAATGTGATTGCTGTTCAAATTCCCGATTACGGTCCAACCCAGCGTAATGCTGGCATTGGCAAATGTGCCGGAATTAAGCGTCAAATCAATTTGGGTGAAACAGTCCGGTTCCAAATTGTCCAATTGTAAAGCATAGCAGCACAGGAAATCAACCGTGTGTAATTTTTGCCAGTTCATCAAGACCTTCTCACACTTGGTGGGCGGAACATGATCTATAAACACTTCTTTGCAAATCGTGTCTTTGCAAATCGTATGCCCTCCGTCATTGGAAGCCGTCACAACCAGACATACCGTATGCCATCCAATCGTTGTAAAAGGATGAAGGATGCTGTTCAGGCAGCAACTACTGCTCGGTCCATTTCCATCAAAATACCAGTCCACCTGCGTCACCACCGAACCGCAGCCCAAGGTGGCCTGCGCGGTATAAGCTATGGGGTTTTCCGGATAACAAACGATACTGGCCGTCACCGAACAAGGCTCGGCAATTTTCTTCACGCACACATCGTCCACAAAAATATAGTTGTTTACATTGGGTGCGCCCTGCGCTGCTGTGAAGGTCATGTAGCCCACATTCGGATAAGCATTGGTGATGGTCATGGAGTGGTAGTACCAGGTGCCTGCCAAATGACTTGGGGTCGCGTTTACGATCACGTGCTGGTCTCCGTTGCACTGGTGACTGCAACTTCCGCTGGGGTGATACATCGTGCAATTTCCACCCGACATCACCGCGTAAAATGAGAATGGCGCAGTTGGTGTAGTTGCTGGAGTCCACCAGAATCCTACCTCATACGAACAGCCCTGCTGAATGGTTTGGCTCAGTTGGGTTGTGATGCCTTCGCAGGTGTTCAGGAAAAAGCCTGCGTACTTCTCCCCGCAATGCGCGGGGAGCGGCGTATTGGTTATGTTGAAGTAAAAACCAGGGAAAGAAGGGTATGAATACCAATCCCCTATGTTGTTGGAAGGTGGAGCATTGTTGGCCGCGTACCAGCCTGAACATTGGTTGATCTGATTGAGTGCGTTGGGGAATCCCGCTGTGCCGTTTTCAAAACTACCATTTGTAACCAGGTTGTTCGGACAATCGCAACCGCATTGCACGGTCACGATTTGGGTGCAGATGGTTTCATTGCCACAATCGTCCGTGGCTGTCCAGGTAATGGTGTTCGGGCCTTGCACCAACACGGGAGGCGCAATATAAGTAACCGTCACCGAGGGGTCACAGTTGTCAAATGCTACAGGCGGTACAGGGCTAAATGTGGCGGTGCAAAGTCCTGTTGGACCCACTACCCCGTTCACTGTTGTGTTGGCCGGGCAAGTCATGAGGGGCGGCACGCCCTCTGCCGTTTGAATTCCCATGGTGCAAGTGCTCGTGTTCCCGCACCAGTCGGTCACGGTGAGCGTGACTATACTAATGGTACAAGCCGCCAGCACCGCCGGACTGACGCTCATGGATTGGATGCCACAATTGTCCGTTGAGCCACCATCCACAAAAGCAGGTGTGACCTGGAATGTGCAAGCCGCCCCCAAATCTATCCCAATTCCCAGGTTGCACACTGCCACAGGTGGAGTAATATCCTGAATGGTGTAAACTACTGTGGCTGATGACGTGGCGCCATCAGAGCAAGTAGCTGTGACGCAATAGGTTGTAGGTACGCATGGCGTTTGCGCAGTAGTAAAACAAGCATCGGTGCGCCCATCGCACCATTGGTAAGCGACAGGTTGAGGGCCGGTGGTTACGGCGCAAATCGTGACCGTGCAGTCAGGGTTTTGTGTTACGTTGATGCTGACCTGGCAAGGAGGCGGTGGAATACATTCTCGGAAAGAAATATCGTCAATGGCAACATCATTCCCAATATCTGCCGTGGCGAGCATTCGGATGGAAAGCACGACTGGGCCTGTTGTCGTGGCCGTCCAGATGCCGCACAGCCATATCCACTTGTCGGGAGATTCAGCCAAAACAGCCGAGACTGCCACTTGGGTGCTACCAACGAAAAGCGCCATCTGTGGGTCGTCGTAGTTTTTCGTGGGGATCACCAAATTGTTGAACCAAGCCGAGTAGGCGTATGTACTGCCTGCCGTTACGTTTACCGTCTGTTCCCATGCAATAGACCCTCCGTAGCCATCCACAATGAGCATCAATCCGGAAGTTGTGTAAGTCGTGTGGTCAATAGAAGCCCACTGGTTGTTGGCGGTATACACCTGACTATAATCCAACACAGAATAGCTGCCAATGGCGGTAGGGCTCCCTGGGTTGAAATAATTGTAGTCATTCGTAAAGTCCTGGTTTCCAAGGCTGAAATCTCCGTTTTCCACCAACTCAGTGCCAAAACTGCTCCCTTGGGGACAGCAAGGTGGTGGAGACACCGGCGGCGGGCATTGGTAAGAAAATGGCCGCGAACAAGTGACGAGCATGCCGTTGTTGTTCCAGGTAGTAGATACCGTAATGTCATGCTGTGCAGCCCCTGTCACCTTAAAAAAGGTAGATTGGAAACTCTGCGCAGGGATGTAGTTCGGCGGGTATGTTAGTTTGTATTGTTGTGGACTGACGAAAGTAGCCGTCCATCCAGCAGCAGGTGTTATGCTGGCAAAACTTCCGGCAGCAAGTTTGAGGTTTATCTCATTAAAACAATAGTCGTCGTTGTTGCTCACATTCAAAATGTAGGCACAGGTATCAGAAGATACGGGTAACTGCACCACATCCATGTAAATATCATCACAGGAACAAGTCGGGCAATTCCCAAAATTCCGCTTCGCCTGTTGCGATGGAGCCAAATCCACTGTATACTTTCCGCTGGCAGGTACCGAAGGACTCCAGCCCGGTTGCGACAATTCTTTTACTATATAGACCCCATGAGGCAAGTCGTAAAAAGCATAATTGCCATCGGCATCCGTCACTTGCTCAGCGATGACATTGCTATCTGCATTAAGCAGTTGAATGGTCCAATCGGGAAGCAATGGCTGATTGAAATACGGTAAACTTCCGCACTCCCGATATTTGACCCCGATGATGCTGGCATCCTGCGGGTCGGGGCAGGATTCTATAAGAATCCCTCCGAATACCTCACAGCCCAATTGAGCACAATCGTCCAGATAGGCAATGAACATCGTAGTATTTAGATCAGGCGGAAGTGTAAAAAGGAGCGGGACCTGATCGCCCAATGGCAAAAAGCCGTTCACATGGTGCACCCAAAGCTCCGAAGCGCTGATCACATCTACCGTAAATCCCGCCGCGATGTTGACATCCCAGGTGGAAAACGTGCCGGATTCCAGAATGTAGCGGATTTCAATAAAACAATCCGTTGAATTGTCGTACTGCGCCCGGAATTTGCAGGGTTCATAATGATCAAATGAAAAGGAGATGCCGCTGCATGGGCCCTGGGCTTTCACCCCGCCAGCAAAAAACAACGCGAACAGGGTAAGGATTACCCACATCCACCGATATTTGCGAAGGGTTGGATTTTCCCCATCATGATTGGTGTTGAAATTTTTCATAATGCAGTAAGATTTTGATGCTGAGAAAATTTTAAAAATTGGCCTTTAGTGCCCACGTTGATATCGTTCGCCCTGAAGCAGTGCTTACCATTCATCTCTATAAGCTTTCATTTTGTAACCGCTCCTGCAAAAAAATTTCAAAATATATGAAAACGTTCCCCATTTGCCTCTTGCTAATCTTTTTTTGCACCTGCTTTCCCCAGGTTTTTTTTGCACAATCCCCCGGGCTCCCGACCGAAATCTTTTCGGCTCGGCAGCTGCTCAACGAGGCACAATTGCTGTTCGATTCTGCGAAATACGAATCCGCCGGACAGTACGCTGAAGGCGCCTATCTTTTCTTCAAAGCTAACCCCGAAGTACTTCGTGATTTGGCCCAGGCCGGGTATATAGCTGGGAAGGCCGCCTATGCACAAAAAAACTATGCCCGTGCCCGGTCATTCTTGAACGAATCATTGAACAACTGGCTCGTTATCAAGCCGGACGGGTCCATCGAAGAGGCAAAAAGCCGGCTTGCGCTGGGGAACACACTCCAGCGATTGGACGATATGACCAATGCGATGGAACAAGGCCAAAAAACCATAGCCTTACTGGATCAGTTGGAGATTGAAACCGGCCCGGAGCGATTCGACGCGCTAAGGTTGATTGGCAGGGTTTTGTACGGCACAGGCCAATACAACAAAGCCATACCGTATTACGAGGAGGCCTTAATACTTGCCCGGCTTCACTATAAAAAGGAAAATACCGAAATGGCGCTGATGATGCTCTATCTGGGGAATTGCTATAACTACTGCGGGGCGCTGGAGCGCGCAATCGCTACCTTAGAGCGGGCTTTAGCCATTCAGCAAAAAGAACAGCTTCCTATACCCGAAGAAATTGCGGGGGTTTACATGGCCTTGGGCGCTTGTCAGCAGGCGCTGAAAAAATACGAACTCGCTCTGGATTGTTATGAGAAAGCCATCGCAATTCGCTCGCAAATTGATGGTGGTAAAAACGTGCGACTGGCGTATGGCTATTCTAAAATTGGACAAATCAGTATCGAAAAAAATGAATTTGAGAAGGCGCTCGAATCTTTTCAAAAAAGCGACGAAATCTTGCGCTACAACAAGGCCGAAAACGATGCAGCCTATGCCTACACCTGTCGGGATTTTGGCCTGGCGTACTTCAGTCTGAAACGTTATGACGAAGCCATCCGATGGCTCGAAAAAGCCTGGACCATTTTCCAGGGCCCGGAACCTGCAAAGGGCTCAGGCATGGGCCTGGATCAATGTTCTGTGATCTTTCAAATCGGCCGTGCACAATCGGCCAGCGGTGACTATGAGGCTGCCCTGCAATCCTTTGCCAGGAACCAAAAAATGTTGGAGCAATTGTTTGGCTTTGATTACCCCCTGTTTTACGAGACAAACGCTGAAATCGCCAATACCTACGCTAAGCTGTACCGCAAAACAGGGCAAGCGCTCTTCCTCGAACAAAGCCGCGCTTACTTTCGCCTGGCAGCAAATGGGGTGAATCAGCAACTACAAAACAAAGTCCGCCAAGGCTCAGAGCGGATCGTGCTGGCCGAGGCACTCCCCTATTTTGAAAACGCCATCCGCACGGAATTGCTTTATTTAAAAACGCAGCCCGGAGATGAAACGGCACTCGAATCCGCTTGGCAGCTCAGCGAAGCCATGCACGCGCAACTGCTGCTTTCTGCGGTGCAGGAAGCGAATGCAAGACATTTTGCCGGAATTCCTGATGCCGAACTTCTCCGCGATTCGGTGCTGCAAAGCCAGATTTCTTCGCTCCAAAAGGCTCGGGAAGGGCTGGCGGAGCAAGGCCGAGAAATTACTGATTCGCTGGTTTTGGCCACTAATGCCCATATTTTTGCCCTCAAAGAAGAGGTCCGCGCCTTACGTGCTGCATTTGAAAAAAACTACCCCGACTATTTTCGGCTGAAATACGAGGTTCGCGCTTCTACGCTGGCCGAAACTCGGAAAATGCTCAGCCCGCAACAAACGCTGCTGGAATATTTCACAGGGGATTCCAGCATTTTCATTTTTGTATTG
The DNA here is from genome assembly GCA_030645295.1 of Saprospiraceae bacterium. Lineage (GTDB taxonomy): Bacteria > Bacteroidota > Bacteroidia > Chitinophagales > Saprospiraceae > M3007. Next base: position 10,563 of record JAUSMG010000145.1, read on the forward strand.
CAAGCCGAGCGAAGCCGGGTGCTTGAAATACCGCGGGATTTTCCGCTTTTGGAATGGACACAAGCACTCCGGGAAGGCATCTCCGCCTACCATACTGCTGCCCAAAAAACGCCCACGCTCTACAAAAAAACAGTGCTCCAATACGCCGATGCGGCCCAAAAACTTTACCAAAAATTACTGGCCCCCATCGCTGAATCGCTTACCCCGGAAATCATCATCGTTCCTGGCGACGGCCTTGCTAACCTCCCCTTTGAGGCGCTTTTAACTGCAACACCCAAAGATCCCGGCAATTTCAAAACCTACAAGTTTTTATTGCGCCAACACAGCGTCCACTACGCCTATTCAGCCACTATGTTACAACAGATGGTAGCCCGTACACACCGGCACGCTCCAACGGGTGGACTCCTGGCTTTTGCCCCGTTTTTTGAAGAAGACACTACGAGTTTGTCTCTTCGGCTACAGCGAGAAGAAGCGGTCCGGAGAGAACTTTCCGCTTTGCCGTTCTCCGGTGAAGAAATTTTTCGGGCAAAAAAGCACTTCGGTAAAAAATCTGTGGTGCTGACTGGCAAAGAAGCCTCGAAGCAAAAATTTCTGGAATCTGTTGCCCGGTTCAGCATCCTGCATCTTGCAACGCATGGAAAAGCCAATCACCAGGAAGGCGATTTTTCCTATCTGGCCTTTGCTTCCGACGACGAAAACGTTGAAAACGGCCTGCTCTCCGTGGGTGAATTGTACAATTTGTCTCTGAATGCCGATCTGGTGCTGCTTTCTGCCTGTGAGACGGGCATTGGAGAACAACAACGTGGCGAAGGAGTGGTCAGTCTGGCCCGGGCATTTGCGTTTGCAGGTGCCAAGAGCATCGTGGCTACGCTGTGGAGTGTGAATGACAAATCTACAATGCAGGTGATGGACAATTTTTATGCAGGAATAAAATCGGGTAAGCCCAAAAATGTGGCATTGGCCAATGCCAAGCTCCAGTATTTAGAAAAAAATCCCGGGCAGCCCTCGCACCCGTTTTTCTGGGCGGGCTTTGTGGCTGTGGGGGACATGAGTCCCATGAAACAATAAAACCGCAAAACCGCAAATCAGACTACTGGACATTTTGACATTGGACACTGGACTTGCACTCTAAAAACTTGAAAATCATGCGCATGCTGAACGTGTCTAACGTCCAGCATCAAGATGTCTAGTAGTCTGATTTCCGGTTTTATCTAAATTTCAAGAGTTTTCCCTCCAATTCAACAGCTTTGGCCCGAAACGGGAAATCTTTCTCCTCTACCATTTCAGCGAGCAAAGTCCTGGATGTGGTCATATTTCCAACCGCCATTTGACACAGCAAAAAATTCCAGCGGGCTTCGTGCTGGTATTGGAAACTTGTTTTTAAGGCCTCAAAATCCTTGGCCGCCCCAGAAATTTGTCCAATATTAAATCGGGCACTCGCCCGGATGAAACGAGCGTTCTCGTCCTCCAACACCTGACTATCCTCTTTTAAAATCTCGGTGGCTAATCGGAATTTTCTCTTTTCAAAAGCCACTGCAGCCAACTGGGCAGGTGTTTTTGACGACGTATCTCCATCTGGTTGCGAGGCATCCCGCACCAAAGTTTGCGAAGGCTGTACGAGATATTCGCGGGCCAGGGCGATCAACTTCGGATTTTTTAGCGACTTTTCCCTGGATTGATAGGCTTGCGGTTTGTCTGGGAGCGGATTGGGTGTTTCGACCTTGGGTGTTATGATTGTATCCGGCAGGATGGTCGGGGACTCGTTTTCTGCTATTTCCTGATGGGTTCTGGCCGGTTGAGTGAAAAACAAAATCGCTGCCAACAGTACAACCAAGGAAGCCGCCAGCGACCAAAACTTCCGGCTGGTATACATCGCCACAGACTTCGCCCGATGGGGTATTATGGACGATTTTACCTTGTTCCGAACGCGCATGGCATCCAAACGCTGCATCATTTCGCGGTGATGCGCCACTGATCTGGCAAGATCGGCATTGGATTGAAGCGCGTTTTCGAAGGCGGTTAAGTCGCTCCCGGCCAATTCGCCGAGCAGGTAGCGTTCAATGTTCTGGTAAAAATTTTCCATGATCTATGGATTAAAAAGGGAAGCGGCTGCGCCGATCTCCACCAGTTTTTTCAAACATTTTGAGCGTTGGTTTTTCAGGGCGTCTACCGTGGTGTATTGGGTTAGTTTTTCTGCGATCACTTCTTTGTCGCGGCGTTCTTCGAGGTATTTCAACCGAATGAGGTTCTGACAATTTTTTTCCAACTGAGCCAGTAGTTTTTCAAGCAGCTCCGTTTCGGCAAGTCCGCCGTATTCCGGTTCATCCACGCGTTCGCCGATGGTTTCTATATCCTCTGTTTCGTGTTTCAAGACACTTCTACGGAGGTTTCTTGCCCTGTTTTTTGCGATCTCGATGACAAAAGTTGCCGGATTGTAGCCTTGAAAAGTGTATTTCCCTTCACGGATTTTTTGCATACCTATCGTGATACAATCACAGATCAGATCCTCGATATCGTCATCGGACAAACTGTAGCCTTTCCCGATATTAAAAATCGAACCAGAAACCCGGGCCGATAAACACTGGATCGCTTCAGTTTCTTCACGCTCCAATCCAGCGAAAAACGCCCCGTGGTCCGGGTACTTTTCGCAAGTACGATTGCCTTTTCTGTGAAGGAAAATATCAAGAATTCGAGCCATACGGTGCAGTAACATTCCAGGAGGCAATGATACTGATTTTCGGCCTTTGAACATGTATGCCAAACACCACCGAATTTGTAACCGGGATATGCAAGTTTTTTCGCGTGAAGTATCCAGAGGATGCGAAAAGGCGGGAATGACGCGAAGAAAATTGGTACAAAATGATTCAGGGAGCGGTAGGCGAACCGGAGGAACAAGCCTTTTTTTTATCGGCAAAGCCCATACTTTTCGGCGATGGCCCCCAGCTGAGCAGCACTTTTTGCCCCAAATTTGTGCAATACTATGTTTCGGATTCGCTCGGCGTAGGCATGGCTTATGCCAACCTGGTCGCCGATTGCTTTTCCTGTGAATCCCTTTACCATCAAACAAAGCACCCTGGATTCATTGGGCGTGAGCTCCGGCAACCTGGGGAGGATATCGGCTGGAGTTTCCGAGTCCTCCGGGTCTGGCAAATAGACGATTTCATGGTTGCATACCCTTCTGATGGCTTCAATGATCTCGTCCTTATGTCTGGATTTGGAAATAAAACCGTCTGCATGGTTGCGGATGGCTTCTGCAGGAAAAAACACGCCATCCAAACCCGTGATGACGATGATCTTCAGGCTGCTTTTGCAGACGCTCTTTATTTTTCCGGCTGCCTTAAGGCCATTCATCTCGGGCATTCCAATATCTATGAGCGCAACATCTACCCCATTGTTGCCCTGTTCAAAATGCTTCCAAACGGAATTACCGTCTGTAGCAGTCCCCACCACTTTCATGCCAGCAGAAGCATTGATGAATTCCGACATCTTTTGGACGGTCTCTTCATGATCGTCGGCTATAAAAACCCGGATATCAGTTTGTTCTTGCATACAGGAGAGGATTCTCTATCAATAAATTATGCTTTTGTATAGGAATATCTATAAAAACAGTCGTGCCGGTACCCTGTCCGGTTTCAAAACTAAGGGCGCCATTGAGTTTCAGGCATCGTTCTTCAATGCTCCGCATCCCCATCCCTTTGACCACCTTCTGCGGATCGAACCCGATCCCGTTGTCTTCGATAATAATGCCCAAAACACCTTCTATTTGATTGATTTGAACGCTAATTTCAGAGGCTTTGGCATGTTTGAGTGCATTGGTGATCGCTTCCTGAACGATCAGACGCGCCTCTTCTCCAACCACACCGACTACCCGCTGATCGAGGTTATAGCAGTAAAATCGAATTTTGGTCTTATTCCGATCCTCAAATATCTGGTAAAATTTTTGAAGATCTTCCCACCAGGGCATGTCGTCGCGTTCCAAGGCATGCACTACGCGTCGCAGTTCTTTATAGGAATTCTCCTGTAGGCGCAAATTCTCATTCAACCGTGCAGCCACCCTGGTCTCTTTTTTTGAAATTTCTTCCAGGGCAGATTCCAGATTCCATTTAGCGCTCACCAGTAATCCACCGACGCCATCATGGATCTGCCGTGCAATACGATGCCGGCCTTCTTCTTCCCCTTCGAATCGGGCGCGCATGAATTCTAATTCCTGCGATTTTAAGGTATTTTCTAATTGCGTCTGGATCAATTTCTGCTTTTGGGCATTCCATTTATGTTTTTGATAACCATAGATCAAAATCCCTATTATGATCAATACCAAAAGAATAGACAAAAACCACAACATCTGCTTTTGCTGCGCACTTTTAGCGATCTCTATTTGTTTATTCAACAGCTCAACCCTATTTTTTACAAGTGCAACAGAAACCCTTACTTCATTATTGGAGAATTGATCCGTAACAAACGCAATATCCCCGGCAGTTCCTGTTTTCTCTAATAGTTCGGTCATTTTACCCAACGCCAGTTTAGCTTCCTCCTTCTTGTTTTCACCCTCATAATTATTTGCCAAACTGTAATAGGCACTCAGTAAAATAGCAGAATCCCTTAGTTCTTCGCCCAATTGAATCCCCCGTTTTGTCTCCCTTTCTGCTCGTTTATAATCATCTAAAAAAGCGGCAAGATTACCTAAATCCATTCGGGCATATGCCTCGAAGCGCTTCTTCCCAAGATGTTCAAAAATGTCCACTGCCTGCTGGAAGGATGTAATAGCTGCCTTTAAATCATCGACTTTCCCATTCCCATAATAACGAATTGACAGAAGTCTACCTGTCGTGCAATGAGACAAGCCTCTTTCATATTCATATTTATCACCCCTTATAATAGAATCACATAGATAAGAGTAGGTAATTGCTTCTTCATAGTCCTCTTCTGCGATAAATAGATTGGCAAGGTTGCTATAGATCCTGGCCATACTTGAGGTGTCTTTTAAGGCTTCCGCGATAGGTTTGGCTTCCTTCAGACATAAAATTGCTGAATCCAGGCGGGGGGGATCCTTTTCAGTTAAAACAGCACTGAAGGCTAATAATAGACTTGTTGCGGTGGTGTAAATCAATCAGTTATGCTCTAAATAGAAATTCCAGAGACCAGCACAGACGTTCAGAATGTCGTCGTAGAGGCCGAAAT
>JAUSMG010000057.1 GCA_030645295.1 Saprospiraceae bacterium
CCGCACACCGCCGCCCAACCGGCAGCCGATCCATACCGAGATCCGGGTGTTTGATGAGGATCTTATCGCCGAGGTTATCCATACTGAACTCAATCGCGGCGGACAGGTGTATTTCGTCCACAACCGTGTGAACGACCTGCCGGCTATAGTCGAAACCATCAAACGACTCTGTCCCGATGCCGAAGTAGCTTTTGCACACGGTCAGATGGATTCCGACCATCTCGAAAAAGTGCTGGTCGACTTTATTGACCGAAAATTTGACGTGCTGGCCTGCACCAACATCATCGAAACCGGACTCGATATCCCCAACGCAAACACCATCATCATCAACCGTGCTGACATGTTTGGCCTGTCTGACCTGCACCAGTTGCGGGGCAGGGTAGGGCGGAGCAACCAGAAAGCGTATTGTTATCTTTTCGCACCGCCCATGAGCGTACTCACTGCGGAGGCCCGTAAACGCCTGAAAACTATCGAGGAATTTACGGATCTCGGTTCCGGCTTTCAGGTTGCCATGCGCGATCTGGACATTCGCGGTGCGGGCAATTTGCTCGGCGGCGAACAATCTGGCTTTATCGCCGACATTGGTTTTGAGACTTACCAGAAAATCCTTGATGAAGCGATCCAGGAATTGAAAGAGACCGATTTCAAGGATCTGTTCAAAGAAGAAATTGCCAAAAAAGGTTCCTATGTTTGCGATGTGGTCATAGAAACCGATGTAGAAATGCTGATTCCCAGCGAGTACGTTACCAACACTCAGGAACGACTCAACCTATACACCGAGCTCAATAATGTAGAAAGCGAGGAAGGCATTGCCGCCTATGCCAAGAGAATGGAGGACCGTTTTGGTAAATTGCCCAAACCCGTGCACGCACTTTTTGATGGCCTGCGCCTGCAATGGCTTTGCAAGAAAATTGGTTTTGAACGACTGATTCTAAAAGGTGGTAAACTTCGATGCTATTTCCTGGGAGATCCGCAATCCTCGTTTTATACCACAGAGCATTTTCAGAAATTTATGGCCTTTATCCAAAAACACGGCCGGGTCATGGGCGTTTCACTCAAACAGACGAATAAGGAACTCATTGTGGTTCAGGATGATGTGCGGAGTATGAAGGCGGTAAAGGGTTTGTTGGAGCAGTTGGTGGGGGCGGTGGATTAGTGGAAGTCTCAGAAAGAATACTTATTTTTGTAGAAAATTAGAACGTATGGTCGCACAATCATCTGGTAATTCTGCTGTAGGGCAATTGATTCGGGAGGCTGAACAACTTCGCCCAGGAGAGTTCGAACAGTTCGTGGTACGAATTCTGGCACTCAATGCCAGCCGAAAATCTAATGGACTTTCTTCAGAAGAATCATTGCTATTAAAAAACATCAACAAAGAATTTGTCTCAAAAAAGTTGGAGCGCTTTCTCTTGTTAGACGAAAAACGCAACCAAGGAATTTTATCAACAAAAGAACACAGTGAGCTATTGGCTCTAGTACAACAATTAGAAAAATACGATGCCCAAAAATTGCAATGGATCGGGCAACTGGCATTGCTCCGCAAAGTTCCATTTGATTCTCTCCTGAAAGAACTCGGCTTATACCCACCACGCAATGTCTAACCCTTCCGTCTCCATGCCGGTTCGTCGACAAGTCTTTAAGCGGTCAAATGGGAATTGAGAATATTGTAAAAACCAACAAGGCTATTCCACTGCTCCATTTTCCGTAGAACATATTTTGCCAATTAGCAAGCAAGGCAACAATGACCTGGACAACCTCGCACTGTCATGCCCGGCTTGCAATGCGCATAAGTATAATAAACAAGTCGCCTTAGACCCGCTGACCCGAAAAGTTGTGCCGCTTTTCAATCCCCGCACACAAATCTGGGAGGAGCATTTTACTTGGGACGAGTCATTTACCCAAATTCTTGGTCTAACACCCACCGGGCGGGCCACCGTCAAGTGCCAAACAAGCGTACCGCTTCGAGCGCGTGTGTGGGCAACTGTCGAATAATGGCCCCCAGCCAGCCGATCATCGGTGGTGTTCTTTGGTGTTTAAAACAATGCCATGAACTTACCGCACCACCGTCACATCGCCCGAAATTACCTCCGTTTCGCCATTCACATATTCCACTTCTACCACAAAGACATAAACGCCCGGGCTTACATTTTGACCCTTGGCCTGGCCGCTCCATCCGAACCGTGGGTCATTCGGTAAAAAGTTGAGATTTTCAAACAACAATTCACCCCAACGATCAAAGATCCGCATCGAACGTACGAGGGTCACTTCTTCTCCGGCAAATACAGAAATGATGTTGTTCAGACCATCAGAACTGGGTATAATGACATTGGGGATGTACACGCGCTTGTCTTTGTCCACAATGATCAGGATCTCGTCTCCTGCGGTACAGCCAGCGGAGTCGGTCACGATAAGATTGTATTGAATAGAATTGTGCGGTGAAGTCAGGGTCGTCAGGGAATCAGGATTGGATAGATATTCAATAGGTGACCAAACGAAACTCGCGACCTCTGAAAAATTCAAATTGGCTTGTAACAACACGTTGTCGCCCAAATGAATGCTGGTGTCGGGGCCAAGATTCACCGCTAGTGCTGCTGGATTTGGCACCGTCGCATCCACGTTACTCAGACATCCATTGACATCTTCCACGCCAATTGCCTGAACGCCACTTTGCAGGCCGGAAAAGGTTACCGGGAAAGTGTTGGTGGTTTGTTGCGCCACGTTGTTCAGGTTTAAGGAGAAAGGCCCTGCGCCTCCGATCACGCCCGTAATGGTGATCGATCCGTCATTATCCCCAAAACAGGTGGGCGCTTCTGCGCTGAACTCAATTCCAAGTTCGGACGGCGCAATCAGGGTGGAGGTATTGGTATAGATACATCCGATCTGGTCCGTCAGGGTTACCGAGTAAGTTCCTGCACTTAGATTGGAATTCGTCAGCCCCGTCGCACCATTGCTCCAATTTGCATTAACCGGCAAAATGCCACCAATTGGCGAGACCGTGATCGAACCATCGTTGGCCAATGGACAACTGGTATTGAAACCACTGAAATTGGAAAAGACACTGGATGCATCTACCGTAGAGATCGTCACCGTTGCGCTTTGACTAATTTGAACCGGGCAGGCAGTGCCTGCTGCTACAAGATTGGTAATGGCATAAGTGGTTGTGCCAGAAGGATTAACGAGAAATGTTGTTCCGTTTAGCACTCCAGTCAATTGCGTAGGTGGCGTTGTGCCAGAAATCGTCACATCATAACTGGTACCGCCGGTCAAAGTCAGGGTAAGTGTTGCAGTTTGACCGGCACAAATGCTGGTATTTCCTGAAATGGTTCCGGTTGGCGAAGGGTTGACCGTCACCGTTGCCTGACCATTAACGGTTCCAGGGCAGTTTGCATCCATCACGGAGATGAGTGTGAATACCTGATTCTGCTGCACATTGTTGGTCAGTATATTGAAGGAATTATTGGGCGTGGTTACGGGTGGTTGTAAATTCCCATTGAGTGCATACACAAACTGGTATGGACCTACTCCGGCCAGCTGGACCTGGAAGGCAGCATCGTCGCCTTCGCATAAAGTTACATCCCCGACGATGAGTGCCGATGGCAGGAAATGGAATATAACCGGTACTCCAGGAGAAACAGAAAGGCAAGGATCCGTTAAGTCTACCGTACCGTTCATCGAATTGCCGGCAACAGCTACAATGTAATACGTTATGCCAGCGGTCATGCCGGGTTGAAAGGCAAATTCGGGCAAATTACCCTGCGCCAAAATACCCATAGGCAGAATGGCCGGATCGGTACAAAGCGCATAGATCAGTACATCATCCGGGTCAAGCGATGGATTTCCGGCAGATTGTGCTGAAACCAGGCCGGAAGGCAGACAGCCGTTGACCGGACTAGAGAGCGTACCAGCATCCGTTGCACAGACGCAATTGGGCATTCCAGAGAGGGTAGTGGTGCAACCCGTTGGATTGCTGATCACCACTGCGTAGGGCTGCGTGCCGGGGAATGCAATAGAAGTAAATGTAGTATCGGTCAAGGTTCCCTGGATGCCCAACACAGTGTACGTTGGATTCTGTTGCGCCCCATTGCCAATGTCAAACGTCAGCGTGTAGGTCCCGTTTACCAGGTCACAATTGACCATCAGGTTGAGCGCTTGAGGCGGATTTGAGATCGTTACCATTGCGCTGCCGCTAATGGTTCCAGGGCAATTTCCTGCGCCGGTTACATTTATCAGGGAGTAGCCCGTGCTTATCGCAGGCGTTACGGTAATGGAGTACGGATTTTGTGTTATACCGCTCAGAGGCTGCGGGGTAGTGCCATCGGTATAACTTAAATCAAATGGTCCGTCTCCATTAAATTGAACACTGATGGTGGCAGAACTTCCCGGGCAAACTTCGGGTACACCAGAAAGCGTAGCGGTTACTTCCGGTCGCCATATCACGGTAGGACCAGGGGTTATGGACAAACAAGGATCGTTTAAATCCACCCCGTTCGTTCCACCCGCATTACCCGCCACGGCTACGATAAAATAGGTGGTGGAGCTCATCATAGTTGCAGGGTTGAATGCAAAATTTGGAGTATTGCTCAGGGCCACGATCGTCCAGTTGGGTGGCATATTCGATTGACTAACAAGGAAATATAGCAGGGTGTCTCCAGTTTCAATGGTGGCCCCGGATGCTGAGGAGGTGTTCACGGGTTGACCATAACATAGGGTCAACGGGGTTGGATCCATGATTCCTGCATTCGTGTTACAGGCACAATCTGCCATGCCAGAGAACGTAAAACTGCCGCAGTTCCAACTGTCGGTGATCAACACGGTATATGGCTGTCCGCTGGGTATAGGATTGCTGACAAAATGCCCGGTAGCCGGATTGTAAATGCCAGGCAAGTTCGCCACGGAGATCGTGTTCAGGTCCCCTTG
>JAUSMG010000178.1 GCA_030645295.1 Saprospiraceae bacterium
GGCGTGTAAAGTGTAAAACCAACCCCTTGTCTGGTCCACTCCTTCTGCGATGAACGTAGCGGGATAACTCACTTCAAAAGGCGAATTGAACGGCTTGTCGTCACCGTTTTTCAGTTTTTCGTAATCCAATCCCCATTGAGCATAGGGCATGGAGCCGGAGTCGAACCACACGTCGATGAGGTCCAGTTCACGGCGCATAGGCCGACCACTAGATGAGACCAATACTATGTCATCTATGAAGGGGCGGTGTAGATCGAACCCCACCCCTAGCCCCTCCCCTGCGGGGGAGGGGGACTTGATCCGTACATTTTCTTTGGTATCTGCTGCACCTTGAGGGTTGGGATTGGGTGCTATCGCCAATTCTTCCTTGCGCTTTTTAAGGATAGCACGCAGTTCATCCATGACTTTGTACTTATGGCCAATGATGTCTTCGTTTTTAAAACGCACTACTTCAAAACCTAAGGCCTGCAACAATTCTGTGCGCAGTTGATCATATTCTGGTTGGAAATCGTGTATAGTGCCGTCCACTTCTATCACCAATTTATGTTCGAGGCTCACGAAGTCCGCTATAAAATCCTCGATGGAGTGTTGGCGACGAAACTTCACCCCGTCCAATTGCTTATCCCGTAGAACCTCCCACATTGCTGCTTCACCAGCCGTCTGACTTTTTCGCATTCCCCGTGCAAACTCCTTTAAATAGAGCCAGCGCTCCGGTGAAGTCGTTTTGAACCAATCCCCCGTCCATTCTCCGCTATTTGACTCGCCAAGTTTATTCAAATCCCCAGAAGCACCCGAGCGCAAGTCCCCCTCCCCCGCAGGCGAGGGGCTAGGGGTGGGGTTAAACGGGTTACTCTCCATCAACCCTACCTTTACTGCCTTCTCAACCTCCTCCCTCAACTCCATCAGTGAACCAATGCAAATCTCTTCCTCGCCATCGTCTGTGCGCCAGATAGGCAGCGGAATACCCCAGTAGCGCGAACGGGAAAGATTCCAGTCTTGCAGGTTATCCAGCCATTGTCCAAAACGGCCGGAGCCGGTACTTTCAGGGTGCCAGTTGATCGTTTTGTTCAATTCAGACAGCCGTTCTTTTGCTGCGGAAGCGCGGACAAACCAGGAATCCAGCGGGTAGTAAAGCACCGGCTTTTCAGTGCGCCAGCAATGCGGATACGTGTGTTTGTACTTTTCAACTTTGAAAGCTTTGTTGTCTTCTTTCAAGCGCAGGGCGACCAGCAAATCTGTCGGCTTGAACTCCTTATCTTTTTGAATTTCAAGGGGATAGTACTCGGCTTTAACGTAGCGCCCGCCGAATTCCGGCACCTCGTCCACAAATTTTCCCTGCCGGTCCACAAGCGGGAAAGGCAGATCCGGATTCTTTTCGTTGGGCAATCCGATGAATGGAATACCGGCCGCTTTGCTGGCCCGGAAGTCATCCGCACCAAAGTATGGAGCAGTGTGTACCACGCCGGTACCATCTTCCGTCGTGACCCAGTCGCCGGGGATGACCCGGAAGGCTTTTTCTTCAAGTTGGGGGGTAGAAGCTGCCGGGGTTGGAAGTAGTTGCTCATAGCGGATGCCGACGAGTTTGGCGCCTTTGATCCCGTCCTTTACAACCTGATAGGGCAGTTTTTTATCGCCCACTTTGAACGAATCCAGGGACTGATTTTCATCCTCCGCATTGAAGTAACCTGCAAGCCGGGATTTTGCCAGTACGACACTGACTGGAGCGCCCGTGTACGGGCTCAGGGTTTTGACTTTCACATACTCGATCTTAGGGCCGACGGTGAGCGCCACGTTGGAAGGCAAGGTCCAGGGGGTAGTCGTCCAGGCAAGGATGCGGACGTCTTCGTTTTCGGAGTCGAAGAGCGTCTCCGAAACAGCGTTTCGGATTACACGGAACATCGCCACGGCTGAAATATCGGTCACTTCTTTGTAAGTCCCCGGCATATTCAATTCGTGCGAACTCAGGCCCGTACCCGCTGCCGGGCTGAAGGGTTGAATGGTAAAACCTTTGTAGAGAAAGGACTGACCATCAGCCGTTTGTTTTTTGTACAGCCGCTGCAGGATATACCATACAGTCTCGATGTAGCTATTTTCAAACGTGATATATGGGTTTTCCAAATCAGCCCAATATCCCATCAGCCGGGTCTTTTCTTCCCAGAGATCTTTGTATCGCATCACCGTGCTGCGGCAGGTGGCATTGTATTCTTCCACCGTTACTTTTACGCCGATATCCTCCTTGGTGATACCAAGCTCTTTTTCCACGGAAAGCTCAATGGGCAGACCATGGGTGTCCCAGCCGCCTTTCCGGGCCACCCGGAAACCTTTGAGGGTGTTGTAACGGCAAAAAAGGTCTTTCACCGTACGGGCCATCACGTGGTGAATACCGGGTTTGCCGTTGGCGGAAGGGGGCCCTTCGTAAAATACAAAGGAGTGCTCTTTCGGGCGTTGTTCGACGGATTGTTCAAAGATCTTCTCATCCTCCCAAAATTGAAGGATTTCGGCGTCGATGGCGGGGAGGTTCAGGTGTTTGAATTCGCGATACATGCTATGGATGCGTTTATTGTGGAGGCGTGGGTTCGGAAAATTCTTGTTCCAATTGTTCAATCGTAGGGAATGCTGACTGAATTTCAGCGGGAAGATTTTGAGTCAATATCCATTGGCTCACGCCGATGGGTTTGTTTAGGTCGCGCAAGGCATACTCAACTTCGATTCTGTTTTTGGACTTGCAAAGGATGATGCCAATACTAGGGTTGTCAGTCTCGGTTCGCAACAAATCATCCACTGCCGAGAGGTAAAAATTCATTTTTCCGGCATGTTCGGGCGCAAATTCCTCCATTTTTAGGTCAATGGCTACAAAACAGCGCAAACGGATATGATAGAAAAGCAAGTCAAGTGAAAAGGTCTTTTCGCCCACTTGCAATGGATATTGTCGTCCGATAAAGGCAAACCCCGCACCCAGCTCCAGTAAAAACCGCACGATATGGTCGGTCAGTTGTTTTTCCATGTCCAACTCGTGCATGGTAGGGGTCATGGCCAGAAAGTCGAAAAGATAGGGGTCTTTCAAGGTTTGTTGCGCCAGGTCAGCTTGCGGCTGGGGCAGTGTTTGGGCAAAATTGGTGATGGCTTGACCTTGGCGTTCGTGCAGTTTGGATTCGACTTGGATTGCAAGGACATTACGTGACCAGTTGTTTTGAACTGTGGCAACGAGATAGAAGTGGGCAGTTTCCAGCGAATTGGATTTGGTGAAAATCAAGATGTTATGCCCCCACGGAATTTGTCCAACAACCTGTTGGACAAATTCATCAGCATTGCAGTAAAAACGATAAAACTGCGCCATGTAGGCGAGGTTGCTTCTCGAAAAGCCAGTTAGGTTCGGGAACTCAACCTTCAAATCGGCTGCCACGGCTTCCAGTGCTGCCGCGCCCCACTGGGCGTTTTCCTGCCGCTCGGCAATCATTTGCCCCAACTCCCAGTACAGGCGAATCAAATGTTGATTGACCGACAGCGCCGCTTTTATCTGCGCAGCGCGAATCCTAGACTTGAGGTTTTCAAGCCAGGGGCGGTACTCGGGCGGTATGGAGGAGGGTTGTTTCAAGATAAGTCAGGCTTTCAATTCAGTATTGTAAATTTCTAGAATTTCTTCCGTTCTAATGAAAATGATTACAATTTGAAGTAAAAAATCGAGATGGGTATGGTGAAGAGATAGCCGAATGAATAGATGAAAATGTTTGTGTTTGTAGCGACTATCTCAATCAAAATAAATCCGAGCAATATCCCTATCACGCAAAGGGATCTTTTTTTTTCATGGTACATCATACCTGTCTGATTAAATACAACAGTAACAATACCGAATATTAGAACAAAGGGCGCAGATGTCCAGATTGATAAAAACAGAGCTGTAGCAAAAAAATCCGAAGGCAAGTCACGCTTTAAAAAAGTTTCTAACAACCCTAAAAACAAGATCCCGACAATCAAGATCAATCCCCAAGATTTGAGGGTAAATTGGATTGCTGATTTGTTGATATACCAAAAGGCCGTTACTTGCTTCATTCTTATTCATTATTGCTTCTCAAGACGATGCAAACCACTATAATCAAAAACCCCGGCCAGTTTGCACACCAGCCGGGGTTTCTGTTTTTCCAAACAGCCTTACCTCGTCAGGTGTGCAGACACTGGCGAATAATAATACCATCGGAAATTATGGCTTGAAACATGGGGCAAAAGTAAAAACCTGCGCTGAAATGCGCTGCACAAATACCAAAGTTTTCTTCTTTCGGTTCAATTCCCCAAAAAATCTACATTTGCCTCCCTCATGCAAGCATCTGACACCCAACCTTTTTGGCACATCATCGCCAACCCGGCTGCCCGGGGAGGGGCAGTAGAACGACAATGGCCACAGATCGAACGACTCCTGCAGGAACTGGGTTTTGCTTACACCGTGCAATTCACCGAGCGGCGTGGCCATGCGGCCCGGTTGGTCGAAAATGCCCTGCTCAAAGGTGGTCGCTTCATCCTCGGCATCGGTGGCGACGGCTCAAATCATGAAATTGTACACGGTATTTTCAGTCAGCAGTTTGTGTCGCCTTCGGAGATTTTTTATGCCATGTTGCCTTTTGGGACGGGAAATGACTGGGCGCGGCAGTATGGCATTCCCACCGACCCACGTCTACGGCTGAAACGGCTTTTGGAGATGAAATCAGTGCAGCAAGACATTGGTCTGGTCAAATATCAACGCGAAGGACAAACGCAGTCCCGCTATTTTGTGAATGTGGCCGGTATGGCGTACGATGGCTTTATTGGCAAAAAATTGACTGAAAATCCTGCCCACAACAAGGCCCATTACCTTCTGAAAGTGGTACAATACCTCAGGGAGTACAAACTCAGCAAGGCCAGAATAATTTTTGACGGCCAATCCGTGGAGGACTTTTTTTACACCATCAACATCGGTCTGTGTCGTTACTCCGGCGGAGGAATGCAATTTGTGCCCCAGTCCGTGCCGGACGACGGACTATTTGCGCTCACTTTTGCCCGGAAGATCTCAAAATTGGAGGTGCTGATCCAAACACCCCGGTTTTACAACGGTTCTATCCTTCAACATTCCAAAATTGAGGGACATCAGGCGCGTAGCATACGGGTGGAGCATATTGGAAATACACCTACCCTGCTTGAAGCGGATG
The DNA here is from genome assembly GCA_030645295.1 of Saprospiraceae bacterium. Classification (GTDB taxonomy): domain Bacteria; phylum Bacteroidota; class Bacteroidia; order Chitinophagales; family Saprospiraceae; genus M3007. Next base: position 5,178 of record JAUSMG010000178.1, read on the forward strand.
GTGAGTTTTTGGGGGAAACGCCGGTGGAGTTTGAGATTTTGGAGAAGGCACTAAGGGTGGTTTTGTAAACAAAGGTCATCCCGAATTTTTGCGAATAACAAATAAACCGCAAAACAGGAGAACAGGAAAATATAAAACCGCAAAATTGAGAAGCGCCGGAGGTCAATGTCTTGCCCCAATCGCAATCAAAACGCGTGGTTTTATATTTTCCTGTTCTCCTGTTTTGCGGTTTTGCGGTTTATTTTTCTCTCAGCGCGTCACCACAAACTTCCTGCCCCCCCAAACCTTCCCTCCCGTTCGCGCAAAAGCAACATAGATCCCTGGCGCAAAGTCCTGTAGATCAATCGTTTCCTCATGTTTTCCAAAACCCTTGAATTGCCTTTTGAGCAGCGTTTTGCCCGACAAATCAACAATAGTTACCTCCGCCAATTGTCCTGATCTCAAATGTTCCAGCTTCAAAACTGCGGATACAGAAGCAGGATTGGGCGAAAGTTCGAGTGTTGGCAACGCGTAACCATTTGGGGTATAAGTGCTGGAGTTTTCGCCTAGTTTCAATGAATCGAGCGGGAACGAAAGCATACTTCGGGCATAAGTGCCGGCCATGAGTGTCTTTTGCGCCAGATTGATACCAAGACTATACACCGGTACCGTCGGAATACCCGTTCCAAGCCGCTCCCAGTGCTGCCCGCCATTGGTCGTGCCATACACCCCGCCATCCGTCGCGGCGAAGATTACCGTGTCCTGATGGCCGGGCAAAATGACCAGATCATTCACGGCCAGATTCGGCAAATCGCCAACGATGGACGTCCAGTTTGCACCCTGGTCATCAGAGCGGTGGATGCGTGGGGCAAAATCATTGCTCTTATAACCTGTGTGAGTCACAAAAACCCGGCTGGGATCAGAGGGCGAAGCCTTTACAGCCGAAACATAGCGCTCCGGTAGTCCGGCAGTAATATTTACCCACGCCTGGTTGGCAGGATTCCCGCGCCAGACATTGGCATCGGTGGTGCCAACATAAAGCAGCTCAGGGTCAAGCGGACTCTCGTTCAGGGTAGTAATGGTATGGTATCGCGCGCCAAAAATATTGCCGTCGGTAAGGTCTTCGCTGATGGGCGTCCAAGCGGGCAAATGTCCAAGTCCCTGGTAAATCCGCTGCGTGCCCGTGTACATCACATTTTCATCGTGATGACTGATCGCGTATTGCATATCCCAGTGGCGCCGGTCATTCTCATCAATACCTTCAGTTGCAGGATCAAAATTGCTTCCGTCTGTTGTTCCGAAAATAGAGCCGTTTTGGAATTCGTAGTAAAAAATATTGGGGTCAAGGGGGTGAAAAACCGCCTGAAAGCCATCTCCGCCAAAAACGGGTATCCAGTTTTCGAGGTTGGCGGCATTGCCCATGCTCGTGCCATTGTCTTGCGCCCCGCCGTAGTAAAACTCCGGCTGGTGGGGGTTGTAAGCCGCGCGATAAAACTGTGTGGTGGGGATGTTTTCGATCTTTTGCCAGGAGAGGGCGTTGTCTGTAGAACGGTACAGTCCGCCATCGGTGGCAAGCAAGTAGGTTTGTGGGCCCAGAAAAGCAAGATCGTGGTGGTCTGCATGGACCCCTTGCTGAAATCCTGCAGCCAATTGCCAGGTTTCTCCGCCATCTGTTGAGCGCCAACTTTGCACGCCGAGTAGCCACACATCCAAAGGATTGTAGGGGTTGATACGCACTTTCCCGAAATACCAGGCAAAATTGCTTTGAAAACCAAAATCCAAACCCTGGCATGGGTTTTCGTTCCAGCTCTGACCGCCATCAAAGGTTTCATATAGGCCGGAAAACGCCAGAGAAGTATTCACATAGGACGCAAACAAGTGGTTTTCATTAAACGGATCAATGGCAAGGCCAATTCGACTGAAAGATCCTTCTGGCAGGCCGCCACCAAGTTTTGTCCAGGTATTGCCACCATCCATTGTTTTCCAGATGCGTGCGTTTTCTCCACTCACAATACTTTCCTGGTTACTTCGGATGCGATCCCATGCGGCTGCATAGAGCGTGTTATGGTCGAGCGGCGACATCACCATATCAATAATGCCCGTCTCGTCGGAGATGAAAAGTTTCTGTTGCCAGACTGCACCGATGCTGGTCGTTTTATAAAGTCCGCGCTCATTGTTGCGCTCAAAGGGAAGTCCCATAGCACCGACGTAAAGCGTGTTGGGAAATTGAGGATTGAGCACTATTTTTGAGATAACACGCTGATCTTCAAGACCAATATGTTGCCAACTCGCACCATCGTCAAGACTGCGCCAAAGTCCATCGCCGATGAAAGGATAGCCACTGATGTTAGGGTCGCCAGTGCCAACATAAACAATACCATTGTTGGGATCAATTTCGATATCGCCGATTGAAAGGAAATTTTGCGCATCAAATACAGACGTCCAGCTCAACCCTGCGTTGGTCGTTTTCCAAACGCCGCCATGCGAGTAGCCGATGTAAATGACACTGGGGTTGTTGGGGTGTATTTCGATGGTATTGATGCGCGCGCCAATATTGGCTGGGCCTTCAAGTTTCCAGGGCGTAGAAAAACCCTTGATGCCATCGCGTGACTTAGCGGCCAAGTCTGCCCGGTGTGCAACAGCCAAAGCATCAGTATACGTATGGATATCGGTGTGGAAATCCGGCCATTCCCGCAGCGCGAAAAACCATTCTGCGGGGCGGAGATTGCTGCTGTCTTTTACAATGTTCTGCTCGGGTGCAGCAGGGACATCTTCTTTTAGGTTTTTCAACAAAAAAATCAAAAAGAGGAGCACAGTAGCACCCAGAATGAAAAGATTCCGGGCAGGGAAAGTGGTACGGGTTTGTCGTTGGAACATAACGGAGAAAAGCGGTAATCAAGGATGCGAAGATAATGCCTTTAGACCCCTGAAACTTACGTATCCGCCGATTTGGTCGCTTTTCTTCCACTTGGTATCCTCCCTCCCCTTTATTTTTGCCGAAATGCTAAAACCTGCCGACTACTACACCCTCGTCCGCGAAACCTTCCGCACCCATGGCAATCCCGTCACTGCACAAGGTCAAATGGCCTACATGCGCAACCAATTTGAGTTTTTTGGCCTGAAAATGCCCCAATGGATGGCGCTCACCAAAGTCATACACGGACAATACGGCATCCCGGAAGGCGAAGATTTGAAAAATCTCGTCCGGCTTTGCTTTGAAGACGAACATCGGGAAATGCATTATTTCGGGCTTGAAACTCTGCAAAAAGCCTTAAAAAAACAGCCCTCTGAATGCATCGAATTTTTGGAAGAACTGATGCTCGCCCGATCCTGGTGGGATACGGTGGATTGGATCAACAAACTTGCAGGCTTGCATTTTCAACGGTTCCCGGAATTGATAAAACCCGTCACGGAGCGCTGGATGGCCTCCGGAAATTTCTGGCTGCAACGCGTCTGCCTCATTTTTCAGCTTACGTACAAGGAAAAAACCGACGCGGCGTTGCTTTTCGATTATGTCGAAAGACTGGCCGGCTCAAAGGAGTTTTTCCTGCAAAAAGGAGCGGGCTGGGCCTTGCGCCAGTACGCAAAAACCGATCCTGAAGCAGTGGTAGCGTTCGTTGAAAAAACCCGCCTCGCACCCCTGACAAAACGCGAGGCATTGAAGCATGTCGGTTTATCGAGTGACAGACCTTCCAGGTTTTAAAAACCTTAGGTATATACTCATTTCGTGAAGTTCCTTGACATGCTACGATCTTTGCCTCATGGCAAAATCAAAAAGTATCTTAGGCGACACTCGCCTTGAGCGTCCACATGGCAAATTAGTGG
>JAUSMG010000200.1 GCA_030645295.1 Saprospiraceae bacterium
GGCGAAGGAACCGTGCCCGATGCGCACGACCCCTCCAAGCGTCATGCGCCTGTAATGCTGACAACCGACCTGGCCTTGCGCGTTGATCCGGCTTACGAGAAAATTTCAAGACACTTTCACGAAAATCCGGATGCGTTCGCCGATGCATTCGCCCGTGCCTGGTTCAAACTAACGCACCGCGATATGGGTCCAATTTCACGCTATCTCGGCCCGGAAGTCCCCTCGGAACCGCTGATCTGGCAAGACCCGGTCCCGGCAATTACACATCAACTGATTGACAATGAGGATATTGATGCATTGAAAGGCAAGATCCTTGCTTCCGGCCTGACCGTGACGCAACTGGTCTCTACCGCCTGGGCTTCTGCCTCTACTTTCCGGAGTTCCGACAAGCGCGGCGGAGCGAACGGCGCACGCATTCGACTGGCGCCTCAGAAGTATTGGGACGTCAATAATCCGGCTCAACTGGCAAAAGTGCTCGAAACGCTGGAGGGCATCCAAAATGCATTCAACAGCGCATCATCTGGCAAAAAGGTTTCTCTGGCTGATTTGATCGTGTTGGGCGGCTGTGCAGGCATAGAGAAGGCCGCGCAAAATGCCGGTCATGCCGTGACAGTTCCATTTACCCCTGGCCGAACCGATGCCACCCAAGAACAAACCGATGTGGAAGCGTTTGCCGTTCTTGAGCCGTCTGGTGACGGATTCCGCAACTATTTTATGCCCTCACACGCGGTGACCGCAGAGGAATTGTTGGTGGACAAAGCGCAATTGATGACGCTGACCGCGCCAGAATTGACGGTGCTCCTTGGGGGCATGCGTGTCTTGAATACGAATTACGATGGGCTCAGTCACGGTGTATTCACCACGCGCCCGGAGGCGCTCTCCAATGACTTCTTCGTGAACCTGCTCGATCTGGGCACAACCTGGAAGGCGACTTCAGACGCCCAGAAGGTATTTGAGGGCCGTGATCGCAGGACCGGCGAAGTTAAGTGGACGGGCACCCGTGTCGATCTCATTTTTGGTTCGAACTCAGAGCTCCGTGCACTCGCAGAAGTCTATGCTTGTGAAGACGCTCATGTGCAGTTCGTAAATGATTTCGTGGCAGCGTGGAACAAGGTGATGAACCTTGATCGCTTCGATAGAGCCTGATTATATAGCAATTAATTGGCTGCAAGGCCTTAGATAAAGTTAAGCGGTGGTCTGGTAACAGGCCGCCGCTTTTGATTTTAAAGCCTTTATTGCGAAAGCCTTTTATGTTGTTGTCCCGGGCAATAAAGCCAGTGCGGAGTTGTCCGATTTCGTACACCCCCGTTCGCTTTCGTGCATTTTTACCGGACAAAAAATCAACCTAAGTTATTGATAATAAACAACTTGAAAATGTGGCTTGCGATTTGAATCCTGGTAAAAAGCATTGCCGCTGATTCCATTTCTACTTTCCGACCATGATCCAAAATCTATTCAAACTATCCTTTCGCCTGCTGTGGCGCGATCGTTTTTTCACGCTGATCAACCTCAGTGGACTGGCGGTGGGACTTGCCGCAGCGCTGCTCATTATGCTTTGGGTGCAGGACGAACTAACCTTCGATCAGCAGCATCGGCAAGGGGCGAACATTGCCCGTGTGCTGACCAATTGGGATTTTGGCGGCAACCGCGAATGGACCACCACTACCCCTGCGGGTCTCGGGCCGGAAGCCAGGGCTGAAATACCGGAGATACAAGAAGTCACCCGTGTCTGGGAAATGCATACACGTACTTTGAGCGTGAATGCGGCCTTGTTTGAGGCCAAAAATTGCATGATCGTGGATCAGAGCTTCTTTGAGGTGTTTGACTTTGAGTTGGTCAAAAGTGATGGTTCTAAACCACTGTCTACCCCAAACGGCATCTTAATAACCGAAAAACTGGCAAAAACCCTATTTGCAGATGCCGACCCATTGGGAAAAACCCTGCGTTTTGACGACAAACTTGACCTGACTGTGACGGGTGTTTTGGCCAACCCGCCGTCCAATTCGAGCATTCAATTTTCCTGTATTTTGCCCTGGGAACCCGTTGCCAATCAAATCGTAGGCGACCCTAAAAATGCCTTTCACTGGGGACAAATGAGTTACACGACCTGGTGCCTGATGCGCCCCGATGCGGATCGGGAAGCTGTTGCGCACAAACTTGCTGCCATCGCTGCCCGGCACCGACCCACTTATTCGGCTTTTTGGTATGCCTTGCAGCCTTTGCGCCAGGTTTACCTCGACTCTGCGTCCTTCATTAAATTCAGTGGCAACAGCGGTGATCGCAAGACCATCCTTGTATTCGCCATCATTGGCTTCCTGATCCTCGGCATTGCCTGCATCAATTATCTCAATCTGGCCACGGCAAGGGCAAGCAACCGTGCCAAAGAAGTGGGGATCCGGAAAGCGGTGGGGGCCGGAAAAGGTCGTTTGTTCGGACAGTTTTTGACCGAATCTACCCTGATGGTGGGCATGGCAACCGGTCTGGGTGTATTGTTGGCGCTGGCTGCCCTTCCGATCTTCAATGAATTGTCGGACAAGGAATTGGCAGGGGCCGATTTTTTCCAACCCGCCGTGCTGCGTGTAGTGCTGGGAGCGGCTTTTTTAACGCTGTTGCTGGCAGGGCTTTATCCAGCCTTTTTGCTGACCAGATTTGAACCCGTACGGGTGTTGAAAGGCATTTCGGCCTTGTCGGGCGGCAACCCGATCCTGCGTAAATCCCTGGTCACCACCCAGTTTGTGTTCTCTATAGCCTTGATATTCACGGCATTGACCATTGCGCGGCAAATGGAATTTTTCAAGCACATGAAACTGGGATATGAAAAAGAAAACATTTTCTCCTTCACCACCTGGGGTAGCAAAACGCCGTCTTCCGTCATCAGAACCCAACTGGCTGGAAAACCCGGCATTGCAAACCTTGCCTTGAGCGACAATGGTTTTGTAGACCTTGGCAGCCAAAACGGCAACATCGAATGGGAGGGCAAAGATGCCGGCCGGGAAGTGCCCATCTGGCAGATCGGGGTAGATTCGGAATTCCCAGCCTTGTTTGGGCTTCAGCTCACGGATGGCCGTTGGTTTCGCCCGGAGATGAATCATGCCGACAGCCTTTCTTACATCATCAACGAATCAGCGCTGCGTGAATTCAGGCTCGAGCCAGGCTCCGCGATCGGAAAATGGATCTTGTTCAATGGCGTGCGCGGCACCCTCGTTGGTGTGGTAAAAGATTTTCATTTCCAGTCCCTGCACCGCCCTATCGAGCCGCTTATCATTTACCAGAATCCGGAGTGGACGGATATGTTTTACATTAAAACCGCGCCTGGAAAAACGGCGGAAGCCATTGCTTCGGCAAAGGAGGTATTTGAAAATACCTGCCCTGGAAAGATCTTTAAATACAAATTTATAGATGAAACGTACGATGCCTTGTACAAGACCGAGGCACGTGCGGGTACCTTATTCAACTTGTTTGCCGGTTTGGCCGTATTGATCTCTTGTTTGGGCCTGTTTGGTTTGGCTACCTACAGTGCAAGCCAGCGAACCAAAGAGATAGGGGTGCGTAAAGTGCTGGGCGCAAGCGTGTCCAATATTGCAAGCCTGCTTACCCGCGATTTTGTTAAGTTGGTGCTGTTGGCGTGTGTACTCGCCATGCCCTTGGGCTGGTGGGCTGCCCAAAAATGGCTTTCAGATTTTGCTTATCGCATTGAATTACAATGGTGGATGTTCGCGGTCGTTGGGGTCGCGGCCATCACGATCGCAGTATTGACGGTCAGTTTTCAGAGTGTGCGTGCGGCGCTGGCGAATCCTGTTGAGTCTTTGCGGAGCGAGTGATCACGGGTACGAATTAGGCTTTCTACAAAACAAAAAAATATTTCCTGGCACTTCCTCCACTGAAACTGCCCAACAATATTTACTTTTGCATCACTTTTTGCCAACGGGCGTGTCGAAACTGCTTCGATGCGAACCTTCTTTTCACCAAACCATCACATTTAATTGGCATTCAAACCTTACCGACCTAAACCCCCCGGCGGCGCACGTCCCCCCGGTTCTCGCCCAGGAGGGGGCCGTCCTTACAACCGCGGCCCACGCCCACCAGAGCACAATATCAACAATTTCATCCGGGCCAACGAGGTGCGTCTCATTGGCGACAATCTTGAAGAAATTAGCACCGCGGCAGGTCAGACTGTCGAATCGGGTGTGTACCCTACTTCAAAACTCCAGAAATGGGCCGAAGAACTAGGGCTGGATTTGGTGGAAATAACCCCCAATGCTGTGCCACCAGTGGTGCGGATCGTGGACTATAACAAGTTCCTGTACCAGAAAAAGAAGCGCGAAAAGGAATTGAAAGCCAATGCGGTCAAAGTAGAATTGAAAGAAATTCGTTTTGGCCCGGAGACGGGCGAGCACGATTTTGAATTCAAACTACGCCACGCCAAAAGCTTCCTTTCCGAGGGCAATAAGGTGAAAGCCTATGTCCAGTTTCGGGGTCGCGCCATCGTTTTTAAAGAGCGAGGTGAGCTTTTGCTCCTTCGTTTTATGAAAGAACTGGAAGAACACGGCTCTGCGGACCAACTGCCGCGCCTGGAAGGAAAAAGGATGCACGTCATTCTTTCGCCCAAAAAAGGGCCGGTGAAGAAGAAAGAGTCTGGTCCTTCAGCACAGCCTTCGAAACCACCAACATCCGCTCCGCCAGAGGCACAGGTATCGGCCCCGATGCCCCCGCCTGCTGAGGTAGAATAAAGAATCGCTGTTTTACGCTGAGCTGAAATGGCTCAGTATCTATAAGATTTTTGAACCCCACCTGGCTTTAGCTTTGTGGGGTTCTTTATGTCTATAAGTCACTCCCAAATGTTCCTAAACAATTTTGACACTTTCCTTTTGTGTTTTGCTGAAGAATTGTACTTTTGCGCTCCGTTTTTCAAATACATATTTTGTCATGCCTAAAATGAAGACCCACTCCAGCGCCAAGAAGCGTTTTTCGGTGACTGGCAAGGGGAAAGTTAAGCGCAACCGCGCTCGTATGCGTCACTTGATGCGCAAAAAGACGACCAAAGCCAAACGCCATTTGCGCGGAGGTGTAATCGTCGACAAATCCGAGCACGCACGCATCGAGCGTTTGCTCGTTATTTGATACCGTCGTTTGGTTGTACGCTCAACCCTTCGGTAAACACAATTTCCGCAAAGGCGGGAATTTTTCAATTCACATTTTTTAACGAGGACATTGGTTAAAAGCGTTGATAGTTAAAAGTAGCAAGGTAAAAGTTGCAAGTTGAAAGAACTTGAAACTTGAAACTCAAAACTTGAAACTAATAACCCCGGTGTCGCACTAGAAAATCTTTTTCATGCCAAGAGCAACAAACAACCCGGCCAGCCGCGCTCGCCGGAAGAAAATCATGCTAGCCGCACGCGGCTTCTTCGGAGCACGCTCCAAAGTTTACACCGTAGCGAAGAACGCGCTCGAGAAAGGCTGGCAGTACGCCTACCGCGACCGCAAATTCAAAAAACGCATTTACCGCCGTCTTTGGATTGCCCGTATCAACGCCGCTGTGCGCCCAATGGGCATCAATTACAGCAGCTTCATCCACCTGCTTAGCCAAAAAGGCATCGGTTTGAACCGCAAAGCACTGGCTGACCTAGCGCTTAATCACCCCGCAACTTTCAAAGCGGTAGTGGATGCATCTACAGCGAAAGATTAAAGGACACTGATCCTTCAAAAATAGTGACGGGGAATCGGCTTTTGGCTGATTCCCCGTATTTCGTTTTTTACCGCAACACCACGAATTTGGTGGTTAATGGTATTTTTTCGGAACCATCGAAAAAAGAAAGCATGTATATTCCATTTGCCAGATGGGTAATCGGGAGGTCAAGGATCTTTGTTTCTTCGATGATCGTAAGCACATCCACCTTTCGTCCTGAGAGGTCCGCAATTACAAGCTCGCCTTTCAAAGGCGTTTCAAATTGAAGGTGCAGAACATCCGCCGCAGGGTTTGGCGATAGTAAAAATTTCCCCACCTCTCCCTGTGCCGAAAGCGTGCTAACTGTCATCAAATTTACCTCCCTGCACGCTGTGTTACAGTCATTTGTATTGCAAACCGTTAGACACACCTGATACGTGCCAGCAGCTGGGAACAAGTGAACCGGACTGGTGTCCTGGCTGGTGGTCCCCTCGCCAAAATCCCAGAGCCAGGTGGCTGGCTCGTAATAAGACAGGTCGGCGAAATCAACCTTTAGTGGAGAAAGAGCATCCTTCGCTTCCCAGCGAAAGTGGGCAACGGGTAGATTGTCCAATCCAAGCGTGTCACAAATGCTGCCGTCTATCGGGCCCAGACGAAAATTGGGAAAATTGGGCATTTGCGCGTTGTTGACCGTGGGCAACTCAAAATCATGCTGCCGGAAGTCACAAGCGATGCCTGGTTCGTCTGGTGCGTGAATGGTATGGTAGTATTGAATACCACTGGTGCAGCACATATATATTTTATTGTCAGGGGCCAGGGCCATCGCGTGGAATGCAGCGGAGAAGCCCAGTGGCGTAACAAAGCCATCGAATTCAGCGATCAACTGTCCGGAACCTTCAATGTCCTGGGCATGCAGGTCGTACTGGTACAATTTGTTTTGGGCAATTTGGAGATACAGGAATCGGGAGTTCGGGGATATGGCCGCCCAGGAAGCATAAACGTTGGGGTCGGACACCTTCAAGACCTGAGGGTTAGACAGGGCGCCCGTGTTTCGATCAAAGTCGTAAAGGAAAATGCGGTTGAAACGATTGACCCCGTCTACCCAGGTCAGGGTGACCCGGGCAAATTTCTTTCCGTCTGGCGAGATGACGACATTCCAGCCTGCTTTGAAGTACATAGCAGCCTCAGCGTCTTCCCAGTTTTGGCTAAAAGGCCCCAAAATGGTATCTGGAGTCAAAAGGTAGCTATTATAAACATTGACGGACTCCTCCGGGATGATAATCCACCAATCGCGCCCATTGCTGTGCCTTACCGATGTGAAGGCGCCTTCAATAGGATGAGGTCCCCTCAGCAACTGATTCTTCAGTATGACTTTCCCTTTCCCATTGTTGGCATTCATATCTACCTCGGTATAAAGGATTTTCCCACTGCTAATATCTGACTCAATGGTGGGGTGAAAATAAACATAACGCCCGGGATGCCCTGGCCGCGGTAGAATCGTCATGCTTTGATAGGAGTCATACCCATAAGGCGGGTTATCGCACTCTATGCTTTGAAAAAAACCGGGGCTTAGGTCGTCCCCGTTTTCAATGAGTTCATGCTCTTTATTGATGATCTGGCAGCCATTGCTGTAAAACTGAAGATTACCTTCCTCGTCAGATATGCTACAAGGTATATCAAAACCAAAATGATAAGGCAAGGCAAAATGAGTGAATGCAGGCTCATTCGCATTAAAATTGATCCTCGTCCCCCCGAAATGAACCGCAAAAGTTCCATAACCAGTAACCCATTGATAATCATTTTTGCCTTGAGCGTGGATTGCAAGCGGGAGCAGTAAAGCGAGTAAAATTGGCGTTATTTTATACATGTAGAGCGATGAAAATTGCCCATTGTTCCGGTTCGGTGCCGGACCAATGGGCGGGTTTATAAAAGGGAATTATCGAAGAATGACGAATTTAACGCTTGTGGGTAGTTTTCCCATTGAACTACTACAAGTTAGAATATAAATACCGTTATTCAAATTTTTTACCGGGATGTCCTGCGATGGTATTTTTTCCTGAACGGACCATTGTTGGATAAGCCTTCCACTAAGGTCCGAAATAATAAGATTCCCGGCAAAAGGAGCTTCAAATTGAACGTGTAGCATATCTGAACAGGGATTTGGGGAAAGCGACAGACCGATCTTTTGCAGTTTTTCATCCCTTTCTGTTTGTGGAAGGCAGTTGTTCTCGTCCGGATTTTCCTGCCAGTATTGTGCTCCTTCTTCGGGTGCCAACATTGCAGCTGCAGCACTCCTGGTACGCCCTGCTATCTGGATGCATTGTTGAGCAATGGCATGAAGCGCGTCCTTATTCGCCGGAGAGAGTTCCATTCCCTGCATTTTTTGAATGGCGAGTGCATTCAGCAGCTTCTGGTTTTGCTCATAGATTTGATTGGCAGGCAAGGTATTGTTGAATTGCGAACAAGCAGCCAGTAAAGGCGATAATACGCTGGTGTTTTGCGTTAATAATGTAGTGCGCTGAATGGAAAGTGCGGCCAATTCACCCAATAAAACCGCACGATTTGACAATAAGCCAGGCGCCAGATTCTCAAAATCTGAAATGCTGACATCCAGCCCGTTTATTTCCGCCTGCTTACTCTGGATGTTTGCTTCCAGAGCACTCAAATAGGTTTGTGAACCCGCAGAGACCGACGACAGGGCATTCATCAAAGAATCAAAGCGGGCAAAAAGTGCGGCAGAGCTCTGGTTGTAAGCATTTTTGAAATCTAGAACTTCGCCTGTTGCCAATTCCGGGTATCGCATTAATTTGGCCAACACATAGCGGGTGCTCTGCCATTCTTCCACCCCGTGGGATTCTGATGGGAACGGGTATTGGTCGCGGACCCATTCGTCTTGCTCATCAAAATAATTTACAAGGGACGGAACACATTCGGTTGGTGTTTGTAAACACTGAGATGTTTTAAACCAATTCTCCATAGGGTTTCGATCTATAGGAGCCTGGTGAGGGTCACTTAGATTCTCCACAAAGAATTCGTTCTTTTGAAGGGTACTCAGCCCTGGCCCGTTCAGGTCTTTCCCGAGTAATATGGCTGTATAGGCGTTCGCAAATGAATAATCAGTTACCGCCCAAGTGTTCCACTGGCATTCCTGGTCACCCAAAAACCCATTGTCTGCTCCATGGCCCTGTATAAAAAGACCTGTTCCACCAACATATAGGTTTAAGGGGTCAACATTGTGATTCTTAATGGTGTTTGAGCCAAACAACGATTTTCCGCAATGGCCAATAAAATGGAATCCACGGTAAGTTTGGTCGGTGGTATTGGAACATATACTCCAGGGGCCAGCATCTTCTGCATGTATCGCACAACAGCCATCATCTGCTGTTCCTACTCCGGAGATGTTATTGTCCCAAAAGACATTGCCTTCTGCGGGTGTGGTTGCTCCATTCACCATAAAAAACCCCCATCGGTTGTTGCCCGTTAAGTAGGTATTGCTGCTTCGAATGGTGTTACGGGTCACTTTAAAATTGTCCGCAGCGCTGATATCGATATCAACGAACTTGGTATGAACACCGTTGGAGCCGCCCTTCATTACCTCAATGGTATTGGAGTCAATACGCATGAAATCATGGATGGATGCACTGCCTCGGATGTGCATACCACGCCTGTTGTTGCCCGCAAAGTCGTGAATAACAATGTGATTTCGATCAATGGTATTGCGGTATTGATCATCCGCTCCGAATTTAGAACGGTCCAGACTGATACCCAATTTGGAATTTGATGGTGCGGGTTCATTGGTTATTTGTATGATATTGTCATAGATATGCACCTGTTCCCGGTTGTTGTTTAATTCGGACGTGATATTGTTGTTTTTACAGCTGTCCAGATAGCAGTGGAACACCTTCAAGCTGGTAGATCTGGTGTGTATATCATTTTGATTAAGCGAAAAATTGGTGGTAAGTCCTGCGTCTGCTCCTCTTACGGTGATCATGCTTCCGTTCGCGGATACTCCTATGGTGTTATTGACGAAAGTTGAAAGTCCTATCTCTGTGGTGGAATTACTGAGCCGAACGCCATAGGATAGATTTCTGAAAATATTTCTGTAAGCAGGATGGTCAATCCGCCCGATCATAGCCGAGGGACAATTGGTTAAATGGACGCCAGCAAAAGCAAATGGGGAAGCGGAACCGTTCAAAGGCGTAGTACAATCAAACGTGTTGGCTATTATTAAGGCATTGACCGCAATGTTTTGAGCAAACATTCCTTTTTGGTTGCGATTGAAGCTATTTCCTACCATTACTACGTTTGCAATGGCGCTTCTGATGTCCATCGATGTGTTTGCGTCCTCAATGTGGCTGAACCAGATATAACTGGTTCCACCCATGGCGACAAAGCCCCTCCATAAATCGTTTCCGCATCGAAAATACTTGGAGAAAACGGTCTGGAAGTTCACGTCCGGATCTATCCGAATGACGGCATTTTTCCCCATTTTTAGACTGCAGGAATAGATTAGAAAGTCGGAATCGATGACCAGGGTACCGTTGATGACCACCTTTTGACTATTCCAGGCTGAAATGCCCAGGTTTGAAGTAAGCGTGACGGAGGATTCATTCGTGCCGATGGTTATATTGGGAACGAAATTTCCCCCTATTTGCTGACAAAGGGTTTGTTGTGCCTGCACAATATTTATCAGGGAAATGAATATTGCAAGGGTAAGGAATGTCAAATGGCTTAAGGCAGGCCTTGAGCGCGAAATCATTAAAATTGAAGCGTTTTTCATCTTTGGTGAAGGATATTTAAATGAAGAAATGGATAATGAGACAATGAGGCGGGATATTGGGATATTGGGATATTATTTCCGGGAGGATTTGAGCGGCACTTTGACCATAAGCATCTCATCGCTGGAGGTCTGGTAGCAGGACCCGGGAGTACCGGGTTCTCCGGGACGATCGAATCGGCAGAAACAACCGTCCATTTGGAGTTTAAAATCGCAGCCGCCACATCCTTCGCCAGTACAGGCGGTCCAGTAGGAATCGGCGAAAAAATTTCCATCCAGGTCGGGTTTGAGCCGCACCGCCACGAAAACACTTTGCTCTATGTCTTCTGTATGGCGGCTTTCAAGTGTCAGCCACCACTGGTCTTCAATGTTCTGGCACTCCACTTTTTCTATCGTGCCCAACCGTGGAAGATTGCCTGCTACGGCTCGAACCAACACCTCACTGTTCAAAACCAGGTGCAACCGTCCATTGACCATACCCGCCACGGGGTCGCGCAGCGGATCGAAACAACCATCCCCAGGAGTGGCGTCTTGTTGGGCCAGACCGCGAAGAGACCATAAGATCAAGCAGAGCAATAGCAATATTTTCATGGGGCTATTTCTCTATGTTGGTTTGAATTTTGGACAGCGGGTTTGGCAGGGCCGCAACTGAGCAGCATCCCACACAATTGCCGTTGGAGATACTACAATTGTTGCAGCCGGAACTGGAACATATTGCGCTTGTATATTCAGGCTGAGGAAGAGGCAAATAAGGAGGTGAAGATGTTTCATAGTGTTTTGTTTTTAGCATTTAATCAATGGAGGTGCCGTAGAGCATGTCTTTGAGTTTAGAGCCTTGTACTTCAGGCATTTTGTAGGCGCTGTTGAATTTGTCGAGCGTTTCGTCTATATCATTTTTGAGCTGCTTAAATTGATCGGGCAACACCGACGAGCAGGCTTTTTCATTTTCATAGCTGTTGGCTATCTTGGAGAATTTCTTGTAGTACTCCCCGCCATGGCTGACGAAATTGCTGTATTTCTCAATGAAAAGTCCTACGCGGTCAATCGAAAACTGGAGGTTGGTAGTAGCGCGTGTGAGTATGCGAGGGTCTGGCGCCGATGGTACACCAGAAGATAAATTGCCTCCTGTCATGGCAGTATTGGCAGTTTCACCAAGAGCTTTAGCGACATAGTTGTCCAGCATGAAATAAAGTCGTTCCCAGTCGTCGCCATCGCGGCAGCTCACGAGCGGGATGGTATATCCAACCTGTCGGGCGCAGTCGGAAAACAAGGCTTCACATTCCTTTTTGAGTGTCAGGTTGGCGTCCCGTAGATACCCGGTTTCGTAGTAGATGACATTGAGATCATTGTGCATCCGCACGGTGAAATCGAGCACGCAGGCGATTTTGTCAATATTCTCCCTTTTTTCTTTGTCTTCTCCGCCGCCCAAGGCCAGTCCGACAATAGAAAAGGCTGCTGACAGGAACGGGTTGGTCTGAAAAAGCGCAGGCATCTGGAAATTGAACTTCTTTTTCATACGGTCTTCGATGGTCACCTTCGCTGCTTTGAATTCCGGGTAGTTGTGTGGATTAGAAAGGTTTGATAGCCCCTGTTGTGCTTTGAGGCTGCTCAGGTGATGATCCATGCTCAGCACTTTTTCATAGAGCATTTTTATAATTTCGATGGACTTACGGTAGCGGAGTTTGAGTAATTTGATTTCGTGTTCTTGTTCAATGCCGTCGATTGTTTCTTCCAGTTGGATTTTTTCCCACAACAGTTGAAAGCCACATTCCGGGGTCCTGTTTCGTGGATCGGCGAGGGTTTTATCGACATCGTAGAGCCGCATTCGAAGCGGTTCGGTTTGGTCGGCGTGTTCACGTTCCAGCTGATCGAGCTCGGAGTAGGCGGTTTCGATCCAGGGTTTTATCCAATGTAAAACAGAGTCCTGAAGTGGAAAGCCGTTGTAGGCGAGGGCAGGAGTCTGCGATAAAAGCGTCAGTGCAATAAACAGCCTGGCGCTCCGAAGGAACGTTTGCGTTTTCATAGCTTAGAGAATTAGTTTTTAGGAGGGGTTTTATGGAGACATTACTGCGTATTGCAACGGTACAGCACAATTTTTGCTGTGTGCTATTGTGCCTTGGAAACATTTACACTTTGAACGGGCGCGGTTGGGTTTTTCAAATTCTTCTGAGATTCCATAATTCGGGTCATTTCGACTTCAAAAGATTGTTCGGTCCATCCAGATTCTTCAATAAAATCAAAATTTACTGGGATTAAAATTATTTTTTTGGAGTTTGACCCTTGATTTAAAGCATCAACTGTTTTTTGGGCAGTATGCAATTTTTTGATATTAAACTTACCCAGCCATGCTGACCAATAAAAATACACTTCATAATCATAACTACCAGCTGGGTGAAGGCCAATGCCCTTTAGATCAATGTTTTCCTGAACGAATTTGTTACGAGTAGGTTGAGCTGACAACTCTTCTGGTATTGTATCAACTAATCCATTTAAATTATCTTCAATCATCTCATAACAACTTGGCAGAATTACCTGGTAACCATTCCTTTCATAGACAAATACCTTAGGGAATGAACCAATGTAAGCATCATGAATTTTTTGTTTTTTTATAAAATGTGAATTGGCTAT
>JAUSMG010000201.1 GCA_030645295.1 Saprospiraceae bacterium
TGGAAGAGTACAAACGCCCCCGTTTCGAGGTGACCATGAAACCCGTGGAAGGCGCATTCCGGGTCAACGAAAAGATCACGGTGCGCGGCGAAGCCAAAAACTATGCCGGCAATGTGGTCGACGGCGGATCAGTCAAATACCGCGTAGTACGCACAGCCAGATTCCCTTTCTGGGATTATTACCGTTCCTGGAAACGTCCCTGGTACTTTAACAAGCCAGAAATGGAGATCACCAATGGCACCGCCACCACCGCTTCGGACGGCAGTTTTGCGGTGGAATTCACCGCCATTCCCGACCTGAGTATTCCCAAAAAAGACCAACCTGTCTTTGATTATCAAGTATATGTGGATGTCACGGACATCACCGGAGAGACCCGCAGCAACACAACTTACCTGAGCGCAGGGTACATTGCACTTCAGGTTCAATGGGATCTGGGCAATGATATCCATTTGGACAGCCTGCATCGGGTAGGCCTCCGAACCAGCAACATGGCTGGCCAGCCCCAGTTCGCCGAAGGACAAATCACCCTGCAACGCCTCGTAGCGCCGAAGCAGTTTTTTAAAGACCGTTTGTGGGAGCGCCCCGACCTCAATACCATTGCTAAAAGTGATTTTGAACGAATGTTCCCCGACATGGCCTGGAAAGACGAAGACGATCCGGCAAAATGGGGCCGCGAGGATTTTACCCGCAGCATTCCCTTCAATACCGCTACCGACAAAACCCTCGATCTGCATCAGGGCCGTACCCAGGCAGGCTGGTATGTGGTAAAACTGAGCACCAAAGACGCCTTTGGCGAAAAGGTGGAAATTGAAAAATTCGTCCGGGTCTGGATCCCTGAAACCCGTTTTGAAAAACCCGGCGCGGCTGCCGAAAAAACTACTTTGGAACCTGGCGAAACGGCCAAACTTTCCTTCGGCGGAAAACCGGAGGGTCTGTACTTCTTTTTTGCCCAGGAAGAAACGGGCGAATTGCAAAAGCCCGAATGGGTGAGCAGCCGGATGCGCGGACTATCGAAAGTAGAGATCCCCATTCGGGAACACGACCGGGGCGGCATCGTGACGCATTTTTTCTGCATCACCAACAACCGGGTGTACGGTCCGAAACAGATCTACCTCAACGTGCCCTGGAGCAATAAAGAACTGAAGATCAGTTATGAAAGCTTCCGCGACAAACTCATGCCCGGTGAAAAAGAGGAATGGCGCATCAAGATCAGCGGTCCGAAAAAAGACAAGGTCGCTGCTGAAATGGTGGCTGCCATGTACGATGCATCGCTGGATCAATTCCGGCCGCACGATTGGTTGGGTGTTGCTTTCCCGGGCAATTATTCCCAGATCAATTTGAGCGCGGGTCAGAATTTTAGCGCAAACGGCGGTCAGCTTCAGTATGAATACACGGAGATCGAACAGATTCCGGTCAGAAGTTATCGCGAATTGAATTGGTTTGATTTTCCGATGTGGGGCAGAAGGCAGGTCATGATGCGTTCCGAAGCCATGATGATGGGTGCGCCCGCTCCGGAGTCCACGCCTTTACCCTCCGGCGGCGCCCCGAGGCAAAAATCCGATAAAAATGCCGAAGAATCGATGAGTGACACTGTAGCATTCTCTGATCCGGAACCCTTATCAGCATCTAAACCTCAAAAGCCTGCCCCTCCCGCACCGATCCGGCGCAACCTGAACGAAACCGTCTTTTTCTTCCCCGAACTGCGCACCGATGCACAAGGCAACGTCATCCTCAAATTCACGATGAACGAGGCCCTTACGCGCTGGAAACTGCTCACGTTTGCCCACACGAAGGAATTGCAGCAGGCGATTTCCGTAAAAGAAGTGGTGACCCAGAAAGAACTTATGGTGATCGCAAACCCTCCGCGTTTCCTGCGCCAGGGGGATGAGATCGAGTTTTCGGCGAAAGTCAGCAACTTGTCAAAGGAGAAAATTGAAGGCTCGGCCACGCTGAATTTGTTGGATGCAGCCACATTAGCCGCTGTAGATCAAGCATTTGGATTGGCTAAAAACAACCAAATCGCCAGATTTTCCGTGCTGCCCGGACAATCCAGCGCAGTAGCCTGGCGGGTCAAGGTACCCGAAGATTATTCCGGCGCGGTCACCTGGCAGATCTTCGCCGATGGCAATAATTTCCGCGATGGAGAAGAAAGCACCATCCCCGTGGTCAGCAATCGCATGCTGGTTACAGAGACTCTACCCATTTCTTTGCGCGGCAACCAGACCAAGACCTTTACGTTTGAGAACCTGAAAAATGCCCCGGACAACGGATCACTTACCACTCAACATTTAACACTCGAATTCACTTCCAATCCCGTCTGGTACGCGGTGCAGTCCCTCCCCTACCTGATGGAATTTCCGCACGAATGCACAGAGCAAATTTTCAGCCGCTTGTATGCCAACACCCTGGCGTCCAATGTGGTAGAGAAGATGCCGAACATCAAACGGGTGTACGAGCGCTGGAAAGGTACGGATGCCATGAAGAGTAATTTGAGCAAAAACCAGGAACTCAAATACGCATTATTAGAAGAAACCCCCTGGGTACTCGATGCCCAAAGCGAGGAACAACAAAAGCAAAATATCGCCCTGTTGTTCGACCTCAACCGCATGTCCGACGAACGCGAACGGGCCGTAAACACCCTTGCGGAACGGCAATTGGCAAGCGGCGGCTGGCCCTGGTTTACCGGCGGAAAAGACAGTTGGTACATCACGCAGTATATCCTGAGTGGGTTTATGCACCTGCAAAATCTGGACGCCTTTGATCCTCAAAAAGATCAGAAATCCGCACAAATGATCGACAAGGCACTGGGTTATTGCGATCGCAAACTGAACGACCAGTACGTTGAATTAGAGCGACTTGTGAAGGAAGGTAAAGTCAAAATGGAAGACGATCATCTGGACGGCATGGTCATCCAATACCTCTACGCTCGTTCCTTTAGACCTGTGGATCGTCCCGGTATCCCCCCTGCTGGGGGGACGGAAGGAGGACTCGACTATTACCTTGGTCAGGCAGAAAAGTACTGGCTCGGAAAGGGCTTGTATCAAGAGGGTATGTTGTCCCTGGCCTTATACCGCTACGGTCGCAAAGAGGCAGCCCAGCGCATTGTAGCCAGTCTGCGCGAACGCGCCACGATGAAGGAAGAACTCGGCATGTTTTGGCCGGTGGACTGGGGCTATTACTGGTATCAATTGCCCGTTGAAACCCAGGCGCTCATGGTGGAGGTATTCAGTGAAGTCGCCAACGACAAAAAAGCAGTAGAGGAACTGCGCATCTGGCTTTTAAAAAACAAACAGACCAACCGCTGGGAAAGCACCAAAGCCACCGCAGAAGCAGTCTACGCGTTGCTGCTCGACAAGGGAATCAGTCCCGCGCCAGCGAACTGGATCGAAAATACAAAACCCGTACAAGTCTCCATGGGTGGTAAACCCTTGAAAATCAAGGAGTATGAACCCGGAACCGGCTATTTCAAAGAAAACTGGGCTGGCGCAGCAGTCAAAAAATCCTGGGCCGAGATCAAGGTCGAAAACCCAAACTCCAACATCGTTTGGGGCGCAGCGTACTGGCAGTATTTTGAGGACCTCGACAAGATCATCCCGATGACTCGGGACAAAAAAACGCCGCTGACCATCGTGAAGCAACTGTATCTGGAAGAAAATTCCCCCACCGGACCCGTGCTGAAATTGATCGCTGACGGACAAACGCTCAAACGTGGCGACAAGATCAAAGTCCGCATAGAAATCAGGGTAGATCGCGCCATGGAGTTTGTCCACCTCAAGGACATGCGCGCTTCCGGCCTCGAACCCATCAATGTGCTCAGCGGTTTCCGTTGGCAGGGCGGCCTGGGTTATTATGAAAGCACCAAAGATATGGCCACACACTTTTTCATTGACTACCTCCCGCGGGGCACTTTTGTGTTCGAGTACCCGCTCGTGGTATCGCTCCGCGGCGACATGAGTAATGGGATTACGACCATGCAGTGCATGTATGCGCCGGAGTTCACGAGCCATTCGAAGGGGGTACGGGTGAAGGTAGAGTAGGAATTACGAATTTGGATTTTCGATTGTACCCGTCCTGTGGTTCAAAACTGTAGGACGGGTTTTTCGTAGGCGTTTGTCTGGATGATTAAGTGAAAGAAAATATCTTTGGCTCGGTGGCAATCACTTTTAAATAAATAGAAATGAAAGTATTAAGTATCCTCTTCCTTGTTTTAACAATTCAATTTCAATCCTTAGCACAAGGTATTTGGCATAACTATAACTCAACCAATGGGCTTTTTGATAACCATGTGAAGTCTATAGAAGGTGACTATGTTAACAATATATGGATTGGAATGGGCTCAGGGTCAGTAGGTGATGGAATTGACAAATTTGATGGGCTTGCTTGGACACATTACGATACAAGTAATTCTGCATTAACAAGCAATGCTATCAGACAAATTCGAAGTGATAAAAACGGGAATATTTGGATTTGTTTCTTTGGAGGGTTTGTTAATAGTGCCTTGAATTTAACCAAATTTGATGGTGCAAGTTGGTTGACTTACCACACAGCAAACTCTGATATACTTTCTAACAACATTTTGGATATTCAGATCGACAAGCACAATAATATCTGGACCTCATCTCACGAAGGATTTTTTGCAAATAGTTACACCGGGGTTTACGATCTGGTTATTGATAACAATGATAATGTTTGGGTATCTACCCGATGTGAGGGACTGTACAAGTTTGATGGGAACACTTGGGAAAGAATTCAAGGATTACCATATCTAGGATGTTCATTTGAAGTGGCGGTTGATAAAGGAAATAATGTTTGGTTTTCAGAACAAGGTTCAGGGGTTTGGACCAACAAGACTGACGTAGCGAGGTTGAATGAAAAGAAAGGTTTAACTTTTAACATTTACCCAAATCCTTCAAATAATGACTTCTTTATTAAGCACAACTTGCAAGCGGAGGCAGATTTTTGCCTTAATAATTTGATGGGTACCTCAGTGTTCAACAAAACGATTCAACCTGAATTAGAAGAAACCCGAATCCATGACCTGAACTTGGATAGTGGAATTTATTTTTGGAAGATATCACAAAAAAACATGGTGGTTGGGTCAGGTAAAATAGTGATCCAAAAAAATTAACCTCGCTGACATGAGGCTTGCCGAAGGTGGGACAAATTACGATTTTAGAGGAACCCGTCCTGCGACTTGGAGGTTGCGCAGGACGGGTTTTTTATGGTGTGATCCAAAAGAAAAGCACAAAAACACACCTTTCTCCTTTCACCCTTTGGGTTACAACAAAAACCACGGAATCACCTCAATCGCAAGGTTTGTACCATCTTTAAACAAGTACTCTATATAAACCAATCCGAATTTGTGGTTGACCCGGTATTCGATGTGATCTACCATTGGATCATCCGACGCAAGCTGCTGTTCCACCTTGACTGTTTTGATTAAGAAGAAACCGAAAGGCCAATCATCCAGTCCGGTTTTTTCCGTGATCGTCCGGGTAAGTGTTTCCCCGTTTTTGTTGACGACGGAATAAGTCGTGCCTACCGGATCATTGTATTTGGCCATGATCCAGGGCTGGCCGTTCGTAAAAAAATCCTGATAACCCTCGGACGTGATCTTCACTTTGAACTCAAAATTGAGTTTCATGTCCGGGGTAAGGGTGACATACTCACTTGCATCATAATAATCACCGTGCTCATTCAAGACCTCCAGCGCTTTGGTCTGGAGTTCCGGGGAAAGCGTAAGCAGGTCAACGCTGCCAGTGTAGGTCACATCCCCATCATTGTTGGACTTGATCCTGATCTCGGTGGACAGCGCATTGACACCGTCCAGTTCTGCATACACACTGGATACACTGTCAACGGCCGTGAGCGGGATATTTGTTTCCCCGCCCAAACCGGTATTCGGC
The DNA here is from genome assembly GCA_030645295.1 of Saprospiraceae bacterium. Taxonomy (GTDB): domain Bacteria; phylum Bacteroidota; class Bacteroidia; order Chitinophagales; family Saprospiraceae; genus M3007. The sequence continues at coordinate 5,907 of JAUSMG010000201.1, forward strand.
TCATCCTTTTTGCAGGAAATAAGGGCTATAATGACCAGAAACACAGAAACTTTTAAAAATCTATTCAACATAGCATGTAGTGTTTAGAAGTTAAGAAATACGGGAATACCAAAACTGCGATCGGGAATACTACCCCGATCTTGATCACAAAAATATAGTGAAAGGCTGGTGGCCGGCAATGGCGTATGTCACCTTGAGGGGTGATTTGAGGCAGGTTTTGAGGTGAAAGGCGTTGGGAATGGGGAGTTATGGGTGACATCTTCGACAAAGGAGGTGGTGTAACCGCATAGGTTCCAAATCAGGATGCTAATTATAGCGGACATCCTTCCGAAGGAATTTACGTTGGATTGGTATTTTGGGCAGCTGGAGGAATTTTAAAGTTTGTACCCTCTTAATTCCGTCTCAATGGGAAGGCCCTCAATATCTCTAAGGGCGACTACGATTAAGGGCGACCACGATTAAGGGCGACCACGAGGGTCGCCCCTACCGGAGTTTGACCGGTTGGACCCAGTGGTCTTCATGAAACATGCGGGGAAGGGGCGACCCTTGTGGTCGCCCTTATTCGTGGTCGCCCACCCAAATGTTCGCCAAGTTTCGTGGATTCGGTTAGGCCGGTAAAACCGGCGAGAATAGTAGACACAAGGCTTGCAGCCTTTGCGCCAGCGTTGCTAGCAGTTTCAGATGCAAGCCTCTTCAGCCCTATTTCTTTCCGTTTGCCAAAATCAGGTTTGCATCGTTCAGGAACTTGACCTCTTCTTTCCCGATTTCTGAGCCTTGAGGGTAGCCCAGTGACCCCAGCGCATTCAGATTGAGGTTTTTGGTCGTTGGATCTTCAGCGATGTTAAAAATCCAGACGGTTGGATAGCCTCTTACCTGAAAGGCCTGTTGAAGCCCTTGGTTTTGCTGCACCAGTTCAGCGGACAGCTGTTTGCGGCGTGGGAAATCCAGTTCGAGCAATATTACATTCTTATTGGCCCATGCAATAAAAGCCTCTTTTGCAAAAACGTCGGACTGCAATTTACGGCACCAGCCGCACCAGTCGCTGCCGGTAAAAAAACCAAAAATGGGTTTTTTGGTAGCATCGGAAAGCTCCCGGGCTTTGGCAAGGTCAGTATGCCAGCTGAGTTCGCCGGCTTTGGCCGGAGCCGTTTGAGCCGTACAAGAAAACTGAGTAACCACTAAAAACAGGGAGAAAAAAATAACTGACTTCATTCAAATTGATTTTATTTACAAAGTCCAACGAAGGTACGGGGGCTGGTGTACTGCGCTGGAAGATTAACAAAGCATTCCCAAATGTGTTATTTTTGCCCAATGCAAGAAAAACTAAAGATCATCCCCACAGATCTGCTGGACACCTACCGACTTAAAGCCAGTCAGGACTTGAAGTCTTTAATGGAGGGCTTAAAAAAATAGCGGCTCATGTTTCTGCAATGGTCATTGTGACACATGAGCCCAAAAAAAATTATGGAACAATATTTTTCGACAGAATTTTGGCAAGCATTTAATCACAAGGTTTTCAACTGGATGGTGGACACAGTGCCGTCCTTGTTGTTTATCTTATTACTTATAGTCATCACACAGTGGCTATTGCGCAGATTAACCAACCGCCTGCAATTGACGATGATGAAAGCCGCCAGATTTGGCAGCCAGGAAGAAAGTCTGGATGAAAGAGAAAAGCGGGTCAACACGCTGGTCAACATCCTTCGGCAAACCGGGAAAGTGGTGATCTGGGTTGTGTTCATTCTTATCATGCTCCGGGAAATCAATATTGATATTGCGCCTATATTGGCCAGTGCTGGAATCGTCGGATTGGCCATAGGGTTTGGAGCACAGGAATTTGTACGGGATTTTATCAGTGGCTTTTTTCTGTTGATTGAAAATCAGATACGGGAAGGAGATGTCGCCGTGATCAACGGCACGCCTGGACTCGTTGAAAAAATTGCGCTGCGTACCATTACCCTTCGAGATTTTACCGGCACGGTGCACATTTTCCAAAGTGGGAAAATTAATACTTTGTCCAATCAAACCAAGGATTGGTCTGCTGCGGTTTTTGAAATCGGCGTAGCCTATAATGAGGATATTGATCAAGTAAAATCCGTGATGCTGGAAGTTGGCGAAGCCCTGAGCAATGATCCCGATTTTGCAAATAGCATCCTGGAGCCACTGGAAGTTCTTGGAATAGACAGATTTGACGATAGTGCCGTTGTGATAAAGGCGAGACTTAAAACCAGGCCCGGGGAGCAGTGGAGACTGAACCGCGCATTTAATGAAAGGCTTAAAAAACGTTTGATACCCAAGGCATAGAAATACCCTTCCCGCAGCGAACAGTATATTGGGGTGACGCTGGCGGTCCGCAAGAATTAATGGATAAGGAAAAAATGTAAATAAAGCAGAAGAATAGCGTCGGTAAAGCAGCATTTGTTTCTACTGCAATTCCTTAATCTTCGCAAACAACGCCGCCTCATCTCCAGGTCGGAAGCCCTTATGCTTATAGGCCAGATTGCCATTTTTATCGAAGATAAATACTTGAGGCAAGCCATTCAGTTCGCCGGGCATAACCGTGCGGAATAAGTGGTCACGATCCCAGTAGACCTCAAAAGGGAATTGTTTTTCCTTCGCAATGCCGGCAATTCTGCGGAAGTTTTTCGAAAAGTCGGTCGAAATAGCGTATAAATTGAAATCCGCTTGTTTTTTCCATTCTGCGTAATGGGCAGAATAGCTGGCCAGTTCGATGTGGCAAGGTATACAGGTCGTAAGCCAGAATGCAATGACCGTAGGTTTTCGATCCTTTTCTTTTTTAGGGATCGCCATTACTTTGCTCGAATTCGTCACCTCCGTGCTGTCCATATTCAGCAATGTAATATTGAATGGGAAGTGCGGGCCTGAACTATAATTCCCCTGGAGAGCATTGTTGTTTTGGGAAAAAATTGGCCATGCACAAAGAAGCAGACCAGCAATGGTTAAGCAATTTTTCATGTCAGATGTTTAATAGACTTACTGCTTAAAATTGAATCCCAACCACCAAAAACACCGAGCAAAGGATCAGGAGCATCACCAGTAAGGGGGTAATAAATTTAAACCAGGCTTTTAGACTTATGTTCACCAATGCCAACGAGGGAAGAATAAGGCCCGTGGGCGCCACAAAGGACATGATACACATGCCATATAAATAGGAATTTACAATTTCTCTGCCGGGTATGTTGACGATCACCGCCAATGCGCCAATGATGGGCATCGTCAAAACGGCCATACCGGAGCTGGATTGTATAAACAGGGAAAAGAACAGATAAAAAATCAGGAGGGACAGAATAAAAAGCGCCGGCGGCACCCCCTGCATCAGATTGGCGGAATAATAAAGGATCGAGTCGCTGACATTCCCCTCATTTAAAATAATGGTTACACCCCGTGCCACCCCCACAATAAAGGCGACGCTTAACAAGCTCTCCGCACCTTTGATGAACTCCTGCGTAAAGACTTTTTCATTCATCCGGGTAATTACGGCAATGAGGATTGAGGCGCCCAGAAACAGCGCGGACATTTCCAGGGTCCACCATTTTAAAAACACCACTCCGCCAATCATGACCAGGAAGGTTGCCATGTAGATCAGCAACAACAATTTTGTTTGCAATTCCAATTTCGGGGTTGAAGACTCCTGACTTACCGCGATCTCATACGGAGGATGCACGGGACCATCTATCCTGAGCACCAGCGAATTAACAGGATCTTTTTTCACTTTTGCAGCATACCTTAAGATATACCAGATCAATAAACCGGTCACGATCACCCAGAGTATCAATCGTTCTGTCAATCCATCCATCCAATTGATGCCTGCTGCATTGGACGCAATAATGACGGAAAAAGGATTGGAGAAAGAAGCAATACAACCAACAGAGGTGCCGCCAAAAATGATGGCCAGGGGTACCATGGCATCGTATTGCGCTGCTAAAAACAGCGGAACCAGGATAGGATAAAACACAAGTGCTTCCTCGGCCATACCATACGACGCTCCGAAAAAGGAAAGGATCGTGGTCAGTATTCCGATCAGCAAAGGTTCCCGTCCCCGCATGGTAAAAGACAACCAGGTAATTCCTTTTACCATTGCGCCGGTTTCATTGAAAACATACATAAAACCGCCAATGATCAGGATAAAAAGGATAATATCTATACTCTCTACAATCCCTTTGATGGGCGCATTCAAAACATCCAGGAATCCCTGCTGATTTTTTTCCAGCTTTTGGAAAGTTCCGGGGATGGATACGGGTTTGCGTATATCGCCGTCGAGAAATTTTTGAACCGGAATTCCAATCCCCAAACTGTCCAGGGTGTTTTGGGTAAGCGGAAAATTTGTGGTCCCCGTTGGACTGCTCATTACAAAGGATTTTTCCTCGCTCACCGACAACTTACTGTAATGTCCGGCAGGCAACAACCAGGTGCTGATGGCAGCAATAATGATCACCAGCATCAAAATGGAAATGGGACTGGGGAAAGACCGTTTGTTTGACATTGCTTTTGAAAAAATGTAGGTGAACGCAAATATGAGCGTGTTCAGACGGTTGGTGAGGTGTGCCACACTTTTATGAACACGCTCGCAAATATGCTCGCTAAGGGGCAAAGAAACTACAAAAGTGGACTTTGAGGAAGCTTTCTTGATCACGGAGCCAGACAGGAAAATACTTGATCAAAATCTTCGTTTGCAGACACACTCTAACTTCTACGCTGCTATTTATGCGCATAAAAACTTTTGCATCCGCGCTCCTGATTTTTGCCTTGTTTGGTTTTACCCAATATGTGCCTGCTCCTACCCCCGACAAAAGTGAAAGCACCACTTCAAAGCCATCCTTAATTTCTCTAAAAGCGGTTTTGATCGTGGGGCACCTGGAGGATGGAACAGCAGCTGCCATGGAGTCTATGGATGAAATCGCAGACTTATTTAGAAGCAAAGGGGTTACAGTACACTGTTTTTATGACCACCATGCGGACTGGGAGAAAATTAGAACCGCTTCGAAGGATGCAAATTTCTTTGTATATGCCGGACATGGGAGTACCATGGGCGCTGGCGGGAAAACCGGAGGGTTGTGCATTAAGACCATGATTTCGAGTAAAAACATCCTCGAAGGACTTCAATTGCCAAAGAATTCCATGGTCATTTTCAAATCGGTGTGCAGAGGAGCCGGATCCTCTGCTACAGACAATGGGGACATAGGCATAAACGAAGCCCTGGAAAGGGTCAGCGATTATGCGCAACCCTTCTTTAAATCAGGAGCATCCTGTTATTACGCCAATAACCTCGGAGATGGCTGTACTAATTTCATTGAGGATTTTTTTTCAGGAAAACCGATCAAGGAATGTTTTGAAAAATCGGCCAAACCCTGGGCTAAAATTGAGCTGGTCAAAAAATATGCTGTTGACCAGACCAGGGAAATAGGTATTGCAAGTACTGATTGGGGCGGAGTGACCACCCGGACGACCCATATAAACGGGGTAAAAAAAGTGGAAAAAATACCCTCCCACAAGCAATACGATATCGCGTATGTATCAAATTCCACTTTTTCAATCAGGGATATGCGGGAATAGACTCCCTGTAAATAGCCCAAATTCAATGCCTCCCCGGCACCCGTGTAGCAATGCTGTAATGCGCAGGGTCCTGATAGGATGAGATACCAACGACGACGGCACGGGTCACGGGGCGGAGCCCCGCGCCAGCGATGTCCACAATAGGGAAAATGCCTTTAGAGGCTTCAGATCTCGGTTTTTCTGTTTGGGCGTTTAAGAAACAAGGCAACAGCAACAGCAGAAACAGTTTAGGTTTCATGGTTTTCAAATTAATTTTAATTTTTATTCACGACCTTCAGTGTGTTGCTAAAAGCCCCTATTTGTTTTGTCCAGGCATGTTCAAGGAATCTGCGCCAAAAACCGGTGTATCGTCAAATGCCACATCAATGGTGGCAGAACCACCACCTGAACGTGAGACAGTTAATATAAGCGGATATTGGGGATTTTTTAGATATTCAATTTTAAAAGGAGCAGTTTGATTTGCTATGGCAATGTAGTATACACCATTTTCAGTCGTATCTGACTCATTAGGATGGTTGGAGTTACGAACCTCTATTCCATTATATGGGTTACCAACCCGTGTTATCATAGTGACCCTCCCACTTATGGTATTATTTCCAGTGGATTGATCCCACATTTCCACTCCGATATAGGAAAGATTGGGTACTTTTTGAGTAATCTCAATAGTGATGGGTTCTTTGCCCGCCTTAAAAAAGTAAATTTTGTCTCCGGTATTAATTTGGGTAAAGGATGTGTCTCCATTTTCATCCGTATACTTTACCTCAGGAGTGGTTGGTGATCCTTGACGTGTTAAGGTGACTTTAACCCCTTTCATATTGACCTGATCCTCATGATCCAGCACATGTATTTGAATTGTTCGCAAATGGTTTGCCGCCAGCGATGCTGTGGGGGATTGATAATTACAGGTGCTAATACCAATAAAGGCCAGCAAAAGAGCAGAAAAAAATAGCAGGCGATTTTTCATAATCCAATAAAGTTGAAGTTTGAGAAATTTGGTGGGCGATGCTTTAAATTTTGGAATAGAGTTATTCCTTGTGTGGTTCGTAAAAGTATTTTTGAATTAGGGGATCCCCATCCCACTGAGTGTTATGGCAGGTAAAATGGGTACAGGGTTAACGCTTTTTTCGTTCTGGGCGATTATTAGGAAAGGGAATATGATTGGGTATTTGTGATGCAACTGGTTTTCCTGAAATTAACCTATTTGTTTTGTCCAGGCATGTTCAAGGAATCTGGGAGAAACGGTGTATCATCAAATGCCACATCAATGGTGGCAGAGCCTCCGCCATCTACGGTGACTGTCATTGTGGCAGCTCCTGCTTGTCTTGTATACGCTAAATTAAAGGGTTGAGGTGGGGAAGAAAATTCCAGTGCATACCGACCATTAAAAAGTGATGTGACACTTTCAGTGGAATTAGGGATTGTATTTGAAATGGTCACATTGGGATAATTCACGCCATTTGTACCTCCAACCCGGCCACTAATTATGGGAGGCATAGCCGGATTGTTCCATAAGTGCACCCCGATATATGAAAGGGTTGATATGTCTATTAACCCGATTGAAACCGTTCGTTTTGTTGCCAATTCAAACCTGAGTAAATCGTTATTTTGGACATTGTAATGAGCACTTAACTCTCCATTAGGATTAGTAGACTGTGGTGGATGACTTTCGCCAGGACGTATTAAGGTGACAACTACATTTGAAAGGGGTTTTCCTGTATCATGGTCCATTACATGAATTTGAATTGGTCGTAGATAATCTACTCCAGCTACGCCTGTGGAATTTATTTCTGGTGGTATTTTTTGCTTACCAGTATTACATTGGGGAAGCGCAAAAAAGACCACTAAAAGAGCGGAAGAACAGAGTATGCATTTTTTCATTGTGCAATAAAGCTAAGGGTAAAGAATTAATGAATTGACTCTATATCTGATACAAAGTATTATTCTTTGAATTCATCAGGATAGTATTTTTTTAATAATGCCTTGTAGCCATCTGTTGTTCTGATGGGGTCTAAAGCGTGATCATTTTGGAGAGACCGCAGGTTTTTTTTATCATTCATCAAAGATTTTTCCAAATGTTCAATGGCCTTATCATGCCGACCGTTCACAGATGCAAGACATGCCAACCGATACCAGGCAGGGGCATATGCAGGATTGTATAATGTTAATTCAAGGAACTGAACTTCCGCTTCTTTCCACCTTTTTTGCTTCAGATATATATGGGCAAGACTGTCACGTGA
>JAUSMG010000222.1 GCA_030645295.1 Saprospiraceae bacterium
CAATACAACCGAACTGAGCATCATCGCAAACAGCGCGAACGCAGCTTGTGGCGATAATTTTGGCATAGATTTTACAGCCCTGAATTTCGAAACCATTGCAGGGATACAATTTACCGTTACCTGGGATCCGGCACTCTATCAATATACTTCTATTTCTGATTTCAACCTGCCCATTGGCATTGGTATAAGCAATTTTGGAATAGACAGTGTTGGGGTCGGCTATATCACTTTTGCATGGACGAGTCCCGATCTGAATGGCGCTACGGTGAACAATGGCGAAGTGTTGTTCACGCTAAATTTTAACCTTCTGAACAATACCGCTTCAGGTATTCTTTTTGGGGATAACCCAACGGTGCGGGTTGCATTTGATGGCGGTACATTTGATGAAATACCAATGATGACTTTTAATGGACAGGTTGGTATTGTGGATACTGTTCCCCCTGTCATTGAGTGTCCCACACCTGCCCCGGTGGATGCACCACAAGGACAGCTAATTGCCAACGTAAACGGCCTTGAACCGACCACTCTGACAGATAATTGCGGCAATGTTCCCGGTCTTAGCTATACGCAGACAGGCGCGACCACCAGCCCGAGTACGGCTGGCAATGCCAATGGCAATTATAATGCAGGCACCACTACTGTTGTTTATACTGCGACGGATTCCAATGGCAACACCGCCACTTGCTCTTTTCAGGTGGTAGTGAACGCCCAAACGCCCATTATTTTACAACTGGATACCGTCTTTTTGGGTTGTCAGGGCCTGCCAACGCAAGTCACTGTGAACCTTACGGTGCAAAATTTTATTGATATAGATGGATTGCAGTTTGGTATGACCTGGGATACTTCGGTGATCCAGTTGGATCCTCCGGTTGCAATCCAATACATTACAGCCGGTCCATTCCCGCTCTTTATCAACTCAGCGGGTACTTTGTCCTTTTTTGGTGGTCACCCCAGCTGGCCTGACGTTCCGGATGGAGATGCCATTCTGACCTTCACTTTCAATGTTATTGATGTAAATGAACTTGCGAATACCGTCATTTCGTTTGTTGGCCCATTTGACGCTTTGAATGGCAACCTGCAGGCAGTTCCAATTCAGACTTTTAACGGCTACTTTGCATTCTCCCTGGACACCATGCCACCTGTGGTAAGTTGCCCTGCAGATACTGTTTTGAATGCACTGTCTTTGGCATGCGATGCAAGTTTTATTCCATTGGCACCTACGGCTAACGATGATTGTGGCGCCATTGCCAGCACCACCATTTTTCCGGACACCACGATTTTTTCTGTTGGATCTCCAACGGTGCTTACCTATACGGTGTCGGACAATGCCGGGAACACTGCGGTTTGTTCTTTTACCGTTACGGTGAATTCAAACATTGCACCACAACTGATCAGTTGTCCAGTGAATATCACGGTGAACGCTGATAGCAACTGTGCAGCGGTAGCAACCTGGAATCTACCTGTCTTTGCGGAAATTTGCCAGGATACTTTTACCGTTTCGAACAATGGTTATAGCTCAGGCAACATGTTCCCGCTGGGTGGGCCTTCTTTGGTAAGTTATACGGCAACCGATTTGTCGAACAATGAAACGACCTGCTCCTTTACCGTGACCGTGGTCGACGTAACATCACCCACACTCGTTTGTCCGTCAGACACGGTGGTTACGCCTGTTAATGGCTGTTCAGCGATTGTAAATTTCGCAATGCCAGTTGCGACGGACAATTGCGATACTGATATGAATGTGCTTTGCAGTGATACTTCCGGAACCCTGTTTTCAGGAGTGAACCCGATCACCTGCTTCGTTTTGGATGATGCCAACAACTCTGCACTCTGTTCTTTCACAATTACCGTATTGGACGCCCAGGCGCCCACATTCCCCAATGGATGCCCGGCAGATACCATAGTGGTTTCGGCTTCAGGCAACTGTGGCGCAAATCCGAACTGGCAAGTGCCGGTGGTTGTGGACAACTGTGACCAAAACGTGACCCTCATCCCTTCGCAAGGGCCGGGTACCTTTTTTGATGTTGCGAACTCTCCGCACACCATTACGTACACGGCCACCGATGATCTTGGCAACTCAACAACGTGCACCTTCACGGTGACCGTCGAAGACAACACTCCTCCCGTGTTGACCAACTGTCCGCCATTGCCGGTGCTCATCATACTTCCTGTAAACAGATGTGATACCATCCTGAACTGGACGCCACCGACGGTGAATGACAACTGTGGAGTTGGAGCAGTTATATTGACCTCTAACATAACGCCAGGCTCCGTCTTTATCACGGGCGACACGATGGTAGTTTATACTGCTACGGATGCTTCGGGAAATACTTCAACCTGCTTCTTCAATGTATCGGTGAGAGACGTGATCCCACCCGTAATTGATTGTATCAGTCAACCTTTTGTAATAGTCAATGGCAATCCTTGTGGCACTCCGGCAGATTTTCCTTTCCCAACGGCAATAGACAATTGTACACAAGAAGTGGATCTGGTGTTTACCTCCTCCTATATGCCTGGGGATACCTTCCAGATCGGTTCGACCACATTCCCGGTTATTGTAACCGATGCAAGTGGGAATTTTGATGAATGCGATATCACGGTGACCGTTATAGGGCCAGTACCGGGCTTCATCAATGTCCCCACGATCGATCCGATAACCAACTGTCAAACGGTGGTCACCTGGGATCCACTTACAACCGTGGGTTTCTGTCCGCCGGTCACTATTGACTCTACGCATGCATCGGGCAGTGTTTTCCCGTTTGGTACCACAACGGTGATGTACACAGCAAGCGATTTGCTGGGCAATATGGCCACCGCTACTTTCCTTGTAACGATAACAGAAGACATTGCGCCTGTGTTTGATTGCCCGGTCAGCCCGATCGTGGTGAACGTGGGTGGAGGTATTATTTCAGATCCCAGCAACTTCCTGGTCAGTACAGACACCACGGCGGGTTGCGATGCGGTGGAATTGGCCTATAATTTGCCCAATGCTACGGACAACTGTGTGACACCAACGGTTACCTTGTTGCAGGGGCTTCCAACCGGGAGTTTATTCCCACTGGGCTTTAATAATTTGTTGTTCAGAGCGGTGGACTCTTCCGGTAACCTCTCACAATGTGCTGTGTTTATCGAAGTAGTTGGCTTGCCTGCATTAGACCCTCAGGTGGATCCGTCCCCGGCTTGTACAGGGGAGGTTGTGACGGTCACAGCGTCAAATATTCCCGGAGCGACCTATACCTGGATCGGACCGGTAACATCGACCACCAATATTGTGACCATCAATGGTTTGAGCGTACAAAATGACGGGCAATATATCGTGACCGCGAATGTGAACGGTTGTAATACTCCGCCTGATACAGCTACAGTGGTGTTGGTGCTGGCACCTGAAGCAGAAAATGACCTGACCTACATGATTGATCCTGGTGAAACCCTGACCTTTACTAGCGTGCTAACAAACGACAATCTTTCCCCAATTTCCGATTTTGAGATCTGCTCGATCAGTGATCTGGACGGCGTTGTAATGAACACAAGCGACGGGACATTCACGTACACAGCAGGGGAAGAGCCAGGTATGGTTTCGTTTTTCTATGTGGTATGTTCCAAGACTTGTGACCTGGAAGATCAGGCGGTGGTCACCATTACGATAAACGACACGAAATGTGTGTTTATACCGAACATTATCACACCCAATGGTGACAATACAAACGACTGGTTTACCATCCCTTGCATCGATACGGGACTGTTTAGAGACAACACATTGATGGTGTACAGCCAATGGGGTGACAAAGTGTATGAGGCTTCACCTTACAGCAACGATCCTGCGGCTGCATGGCGCGGCACGCTGGACGGGGAAGACGGAAAAGACCTCCCGGATGGCGTTTACTTTTACATCTTTAAACCCGGGCCAAATGTTCCGCCCATGAAGGGTTTTGTGGAAATATTTCGTTGATTTTAAAAGAGTTGAGCCGTTTGAGCAGGTTGAGATTGCGGAATTTTAAACTTCCGCAATCTCAACAATCTTAACCACTCAACCCTCAAACCATCTCATACAATGAAAAAAATTATATTCTCAATCGCAATGCTGGTGGCCGCTTGTGTGTCGCTCAACGCACAGCAGGAAGGTCAATTCACGCAGTTCATGTACAACAAATTGTACGTCAACCCTGCTTATGCCGGCGCCCGTGGTGTGCCGAGTCTGACCGCAATATACCGCAGTCAATGGGCTGGTTTTGATGGTGCTCCCCAGTCCATGTTGGCGAGTTTCAATGGTCCATTCCTTTCCAAAAGGGTAGGGGTGGGCGCCACCATTTCCCACATGAAAGTTGGCTTGCAGCGCGATTTTAGGGCTACGGTTGCCTATTCTTACGACCTGGTTGCGCAAGAGGACTTATCACTGCGTGTTGGCTTGTCCGGTTCCTTGCGTTCGTTGGGCTTTGCCTATAATGAGGCTGCCCCTGCGCAAACTGGCGATCTCTCTATAGAAGATCAGCGCATCAATGATTTCTACGGCAACGTAGGCGCGGGTATTTACGGAACCGTCATGCAACGCTATTATTTTGGCGTTTCGGTCCCGCACATGTATTCTAACGCAATTGGTCTGGTGAATAGTAATGCTTTGACCCTGGCAAAAGAATCCCAGCACTTTTATGGAATGGCGGGCGCAATTTTGCCGCTTAGCGATGACATAAATCTTATGCCGGCGGTATTGCTTAAGTATGTGAAAAATGCTCCCTTTGATGCAGACATCAATGTGAATCTTGACATAAAGCAGAAATTTACCGCAGGTGTTTCATACCGTCTTGGCGGGGATGGCTCCGGTGATTCTGTAGATCTTCTGGCCTTTTGGCAAGCAGCACCACAATTTGGCATCGGCGCCGCCTATGATTTCACACTGAGCAGCCTGAAGGATTATAATGCAGGATCCTTCGAGGTGCTGTTGCAGTACGATCTTAAACAAGTCAACGGCGGCAAGAAAAAAATGTCGAACCCCAGGTTCTTCATGTAATCAACACATAATCAATTTAGTATCATGAAATCCTATAAGCATAACACTCTGATTTTTGTTTTTTCCTGTATGGCGCTTGCGCTTTATGCGCAAACCAACCCGGGGGCTTTTGCGCCGGTAACCGTTCAGGTTCAAAACGAAGCAGCGGTTAATACTACGGGGCTGGAATTTAGCCCTACCTTTTATGAAGATGGAATCGTGTTCATCTCGACCAACACGGCAGGCCTGAAAAAGCTGACCGACGAAAGTCTGAAACTACCTGCGATGTCCATCCTTCGCTCACAGCGCAATGCAGAAGGTGCATTGAGCACTCCTGAGCCCTTTGCGAAAGAACTTTCTTCACTCTACCATGAAGGTCCTGTTTGTTTTGACCGCACGGCGGAAACTGTATTTTTTTCCCGCAATGCGCTGATAGACGGCAAGGAGAAAATCGCGAAAGACAAAGCGCAGAAAATGCGGCTTTATGTATCGAGAAAATCAGGAGGACTCTGGAGCGAGCCAGAGCCATTGCCGTTCAATGCCAACGAATTTGACGACTGTCACCCTGCCATTAGTATTGATGGGGATAAACTGTTCTTTGCTTCCAACCGCCCCGGTGGCCTTGGTGGGATGGATCTATATGTGTCGTATAAAGTCGGCGAATCCTGGAGTGAACCAGTGAACCTCGGCGCAGGTGTAAATACTGCGGGCAACGACGCTTTCCCCTTTATTCACGCGGACAATACGCTGTATTTTGCCTCCGATGGTCAGGCCGATGGCAAAGGTGGCTTTGACCTTTATTACGCAATTCCTGAAGGCTCCGTATGGACCAAGCCCATCAACATGGGCGATCCATTTAATACGGGCAGCGATGACATCGGACTTATTATTGATCTCAACAAAATCAACGGATACTATTCCTCCAACGGCGCAGGGGGACAGGGTGGCGACGAGATTTTCAGCTTTCATACCGAAAACGGAAACCTCGATGATTACCTGCTGCAAGGCAAACGGGTACCGGATCGCAATCTGGATCTGAAAATTGTGGTAACCGATAAGGGCACGGGAGCGCCCATAAAGGATGCTGAGGTGCAAATCCTGAATTACGATGGCACCAATGTCATTGGGCGCGATGAACAGGGTAACCTGATTACGGTACAAACCATTGATGGTAAAGAAGTTATAGGCTCCATGCCTCCTGATAAAGGCATCAATGGCGTAACAGACACCAAAGGCCGATTTGGCACGGATATAAAGCCTGGCAACTACGTTATCATTATTACCAAAAAAGGCTACCAGACCAAGCAATTCCGACTGCCCATCTCCAAAACAGGCAACGAACTGGCTGCACAGCTTGAAAAATCAAGTATGGCTGCCGGTAGGATTCAGTGGATCCCAACGGTGTTTAACTACAATACGAATGCTCCATTGTCTGGCGCAACCTTGATTTTGACCGATGAAAGAACCGGCATAAAGGATACGCTGGTCACGGATGTTAATGGCACCCTGGACCATTACATCAACATCAAATCAAAGTACAAAGTAGATATTTTGCAGGCCGGGCGCGTGATTGGCAGCACGGAGGTGAACACCAATGGCTGGCCTGACACCAACAAGCCGATGTACCAGAATATCTCAGTAGCCCCACTGCTGCCAGGTTCTGCCATTGAATTGCCCAATATTTACTACAACTATAACGACGCTACTTTGCGGCCCGATGCCCGTAAAGATCTCGACCTCGTGATCGCCTTGATGAAACAACAACCTAACCTCAAGGTCGAACTTCGCAGCCATACCGATTGCCGTGGAAGTGATGAATACAATCAAGGCCTTAGCCAACGCCGCGCCAATGGCGTGGTGGAATATATGGTGATGTTGGGAATTTCCCGAAACAGGCTTGCTCCTATTGGATTTGGTGAAAGTGAGCTGTTCAACAATTGTCGGGACGGGGTAAACTGCTCCGATCAGGAACATGCCCGGAACCGTCGGACGGAAGTCCGTATGCTGGCTAATCTCTCGGGAGCCAGCATGGTGTATGTAGATGGGAAAATCAGCAACAACAGCCCAAGCACAGACGAGGAGCTGACTTCTGCTAATGTAAATGTAAAACCCCAGCAAAACACGGAAAGCGGCAAGGTAAAGGTGTCCAATGCCAGCAGCGACGCTTATTACGTGGTGGCTGGATCATTTCTGGCTGAGGCGCGTGCGAACAACCATCTGGCCAGTTTGCAGAAATTGGGCCATAGCAGCGCAGAGATCATACGTTTTCCGAACTCAAATTTCTTCTCGGTTAGTGTGGCCAAATTCAAAACCCGGGAGGAGGCTTCGGCCTTTAAACGCAAACTTGATCAGAACAAAATTGATGCATTTGTGCGGGCAGTACAGTAGGGTTGGTGATGGGTTAATTTTTAACCGCCACGAAGCTTAGGTGAGGGTGCTTGGTTTATGGGTTGTACAGTGCCCAATGTCCAACGTCTTTTTACCTTTGCGCCAACTTTCGGAGAGCACCGTTGTTCTCTTGAAAAAAAGCAAAAAAGGAAAAATTTGAAATGGCAATATTGATAACCGATGAATGCATCAATTGTGGCGCTTGCGAACCAGAATGTCCCAACAATGCCATCTACGAAGGTGGGGTGGAATGGGCAATTTCTGATGGCAACACAGTGGTGGGTGAATTTATGCTGGAAGA
>JAUSMG010000226.1 GCA_030645295.1 Saprospiraceae bacterium
CACATTGACCACATTATCACATTATCCATATTGACCACATTTTATAATTATGAGAAAGCTATTCACCCTCGTACTCCTTGGCATCGTTTTTAACGCATGTCAGACCGACCCTATCAAGTCTCACCAGGAGAAACTTACAAAACTTGACAAAGAAATGGGTGGCGCCAATGTGACCGATAAGGCCAAAGCTGCAGAGTTTGTCAAAACCTCCGAAGAACTTGCTGCACTTGTGGAGAAATCCAATCCGGACCAATACGTGGACGTGCTTTTAAAAGCGGCTGGCCTTGCCAAAACGGTCGAGAATCCACAGAAAGCGATCGAACTTTACTCCAAAATTGCCATTGGCTTGCCCCAGCACAAAAAGGCTCCCACGGCGCTTTTTATGATCGGATTTGTGCAGGAAAATGATCTGAATGACCTGGAAAAGGCCAAAGCTACCTATGAGTCCTTCCTTCAAAAATACCCCAACGACCCTGATTTTACAGACGATGCGCAGAACGCCATCAAGATGCTGGGAAAATCGCCCGACGAGATCGTGAAGGAGTTTGAAAAACAAGGACAGCAATAATGTGGTCAATGTGAATAATGTGGTCAATGTGAGTGCAAAATACATTGACCACATTGTTCACATTGACCACATTATTAGGATTCCCTTTCAAAACATTTCCTGTTAATAATCCGGATCAAAAACAAACAAAAAGTCAAGATCAGGGTACATTTGTCCAACAAATCCTTGCATCATGGACGACACCTTACTTTTACTCCTCGGGGGCATCTTGCTCATCCTGCTGATATTTCTGGTCCTGCGCCAACAATCAGGCATTGGTACACAAACTATTGATAAAGCGCAATTTGTGCCGCGGGAACTTCATGCGTCTATAGTAGAAGAGACGGAACGGCTTCGGGCTGAACTATCTTCAAAAGAGCGCGAGATCCGCGACGCCCATGCCCAACTCGCCGCCAGAGAACAGCAAGTGTACCATTTAGAGGAAAACTTCAGGAACCAGAAGGCCGAAGTCGAGCAGTTGCAGATTAAGTTCAAAACAGAGTTTGAAAACATTGCGAACCGGCTACTGGAGGAAAAATCCGTGCGATTCACCGCGCAAAACGCACAACAATTACAGACCGTTTTGACGCCCTTGCGGGAGAAGATCAAAGAATTTGAGGAAAATGTTGACCGCAAGTTCCTGGAGGAAACCCGTGAAAAATCCAGCCTGAAAAAAGAACTCGAACAACTCACCCAACTCAATCAACAACTCAGTCAGGATGCGCACAATCTTACTTCTGCGCTAAAAGGTCAGAACAAGATGCAGGGGGATTGGGGAGAGATGCAACTCGAGACCCTGCTCGAAAAATCAGGCCTGCAAAAGGGCATTCACTTTCTTTCCCAGGCCACTTTCCGGGACGAGGACGGCGCCGCCAAACGTCCCGATTTCATCATACAACTTCCTGAAAACAAACAACTTATCGTGGATTCAAAGGTGTCGCTCACAGCCTTTGAACGTTATTTCAATTCCGCAGATCCTATCGAGCGTGACCAGCATTTGAAAGCCCACGTTACGAGCCTTCGCAGCCATGTGGACAACCTGAGCCGCACCAATTATCAGACACTTTATTCCATCAATACCCCCGATTACATGCTGTTATTTATACCGCTTGAAGGCGCGCTTACGGCGGCTTCGCAGGCGGATCCACGTCTTTTTACCGATGCTTTGGAGCGGAATATTGTCCTTGTGACCACCAGCAGTTTACTTGCTACGTTGCGGACAGTGGCCCATCTTTGGAAACAGGAAAAACAGACGAAATCAGTGCTTGAAATTGCCCGGCAAAGCGGCTTGCTTTACGACAAGTTTGTGGCTTTTGTAGAGGACCTGCGCACCATCGGCGCACGACTCGACAATGCCCGCTCAGCCTACGACGATGCGATGCACAAACTCACCAACGCGGGGCGACCGGGTGATACACTCATTGGTAAAGCCGAGAAGATCAAGGAACTAGGAGCGCGAGCTACTAAATCGCTGCCCGTAGAATTACTGCCTGAAGCGGATTGAAACGGGAGGATTAACTTTGGATTTTGGACGTTGGACCTTTGGACGTTGGACCTTGGACGCTGGTTAATGGACCTTGGACCTTGGGACGCTGGATGTTGGAGGTTAGACATTGGATTTGAGTGCAAGTCCAATGTCCAATGTCCAAAAGTCCAACGTCTAAGCTCCGCCACTCAAAAGTGCGGGCAATTGCATTTTGGTTTGAACAAGCTACAGCTCTCCAATACGATCATGCCAACGGAGAGCAGAAAGAATGCGATGCGCCACCAGTTGAAACTGAATTTTTTCATAGCAAATGAATTAATTTTATAGGGCGAAAGTACCCGAAAGGTTTTGAATGAAACTATTTTTAACGAGATCGAGCGCCAGATTTTTAGAATTTTGCATTAATGTCCGCTTTAGTAGTATTAAGTATGCCAGGGTTTGGCAACTCAACTGCAACCATAAGTGATCGTCCCAAGTCCAACATCCAATGTCCAGAGTCCAGCAATCCTGGTGGCGCCACTCAATTGGGGCTTGGGTCATGCTACGCGCTGTGTGCCGTTGGTAAAGTCGCTGGAGCGTATGGGGGCGAAAGTCATTTTGGCATCGGATGGGGCTGCGTTGAATTTGTTGAAGGCCGAGTTTCCACACTTGCCTGCATTTCAATTGCCCTCCTATCACATTCGTTATCAGACCGATAGCATGGTCTGGAACATTGCCCGTCAAATGCCGCGCATCACGTATGCTATCCGGGCTGAGCAATGGGCAACGGAACGATTGGTACGCGAACAAGGCATCTCCGGTATCATTTCCGACAACCGTTATGGCTGTTTCAGCCGACAAGTCCAAAGCGTGATTCTTACGCATCAGATCAATTTGCGGGTTCCAAACGCTGCCTTGCAATGGATCGCCAACCAAATTCTACGTCGCGGCTTGCGCAAATTTGATTCGGTTTGGGTTCCGGATACCGCAAATGAACCCAACCTTTCCAGCGAACTTTCCCACCCTCCGCTCAAAGGATTCGATCTTAGATACATCGGCTTGCTTTCGCGTTTCACAGCAAGTCAACAGTCAAAGGTCAACAGTCAACAGCCAACAGTCAAGGGTCAACAGTCAACAGTTGCCGTGGTGCTCTCCGGACCTGAACCGCAACGGACCTATCTGGAGCGCATATTGATGGAACAAGCCCTCACACTGGCCCCTAAATTCGTTTTTGTAAAAGGAAAGACGAGAATCAAAGAACACCATTTCGTGGCTGAAAATGTGGAAGTGGTGTCCTACCTGACTTCAGCCGATTTGAACGACCTGCTCCTGAACAGCCAGGTAGTCGTGTGCCGGGCAGGCTATAGTAGCCTGATGGATCTGGCCGCATTGGATGGGAAAAAAGCAATTCTGATTCCCACCCCCGGGCAGACCGAACAGGAATATCTGGGCGATTTACTCTCCCGCCAGGGCATATTTATTTGTCAGGAACAGAAAAATATTGACCTCAAAGCCGGACTCATTGCGGTAGAAAGAACAACGGGTCTCACAACGCAACAGTTTGATCTTGAGGCATTTGAGGCAGTAATAGAAGCGTGGTTGCAAAAATTACCTAAAGGGTCGAAGGCAATCCGATCTCAGTGGTCAAACTTATAAACCTACACTTGGCGAAAGGGCCTCGCGATGCGTCAACAGGCCAGAATACCATGCCGTCCAATGTCTAACGTCCAACCTCCCAAAGTCCTTTTACTTCCCTGTTGCGTTCATAGCCCGCTCCAGCCCCAGGGTGACAAAAGTTTTGATCACCAATTCAGCTTTTTCAAGGATGTGGGGAAGTTCGGCTTTTTCGTCCTCACTCCATTTCCCAAGCACATAATTGACTTGTTTGCCTTTTGAAAAACTGCTGCCTATTCCGATCCGGAGTCTTGGATAAGCATCTGTCCCAAGCATTTCCTGAATACTTTTTAGACCATTGTGGCCACCATCCGAGCCTTTTGGGCGCAGGCGTTGCTTCCCGAAATCGAGATTCAGATCGTCCAGAACGGTAAGGCTGTTCTCGATCGGAATTTTCTCTTTTTGGAGCCAGTACCGGATGGCTTTGCCGCTCAGGTTCATGTACGTATTGGGCTTGAGGAGAATCAGGGTGCGGCCTTTGAATTTAACTTCTGCGAGATCGCCATGGTGGTTGCCCTTCCATTCGCCGTCGAGATTTTTACATAGAAAATCCAGCACTTCGAAGCCAATATTGTGCCGGGTGCCGTCGTATTCGTATCCGATATTTCCGAGGCCGGTAATAAGGTATTTCATGGTTGAATGTTGGCGGTTGACCATTTACTGTTGGCCGCGCAAAAGTAGCGAGGCTTATTCAATTCAACAGGCAACCTTTATAACTCAAAAAGCATCTTTGCGCACATGAGAAAAACAGTCCATTGTTCCATTTTTATCGCATTGTTTGCGCTTTTTGGGCTTTCATGTCACAAGGGCGATGATATCGCTCCGGGTTTCGACATGGTTTTTCAACGGGAGTTCAGTATTCCTGCGGGCATTGGTATTTTTGATGTGCATCATTTTCAACTCAAAAACATTCCTTCCAACTGGCAGCAATACCTCAGCCAGCATGGCAAAACTGCGGAAGATATCACCAGTGTGATCACTGCTCAGGCAAGTGTAGGGGGCATTTTTGGCGATGTCGACCTGAGTGTGGTGGATAGAATATCTGTCCGGATTTACGACGATTCCAATCAAAACGACTTTGTTGAAATTGCCTATCGCGACCCGGCTCCAATCGATTCTGGCAACCTTCTTCCACTTATCCCCTCCCTGGCAGACTCAAAACGCTTCTTCTCCAACCCACGATTTTCTGTGGATGTGGTCATTTGGCTGCGTCGCACTACGCAGG
Organism: Saprospiraceae bacterium; assembly: GCA_030645295.1. Lineage (GTDB taxonomy): Bacteria > Bacteroidota > Bacteroidia > Chitinophagales > Saprospiraceae > M3007. Next base: position 4,912 of record JAUSMG010000226.1, read on the forward strand.
AGCAGAGTGATGTCCGGCTTGATCTAACCATGCGGGCTACTAATTAGCGGCTGCGCTTTCTTCTAACGAACGAACGACCTGATTTTAGAAATGGTAAATAAGTGACCAGGGACTTTCATTCCATTGCCTACTTTTGCGCAAAATTTCTTAAATCCTTCACCACATACATCAATTATGGAAGTCCTGACCGCACCTGCCTCCAACGTCACCAATCAATCTAATTCGGATTCATTCCCGATCAACGGGACCGATCACCTCGAATTTTACGTCGGCAATGCCAAGCAAAGCGCAATGTATTACCAGGCTGCGCTCGGTTTTGAAATTGTGGCGTATGCAGGCCCTGAAACGGGGGTGCGGGATCGTGTAAGTTACGTTTTACAACAGGATAAGATCAGAATTGTACTCACCGCTTCTCTGCTGCCCGGTACTGAAATTGCCCAACACGTGGCCGAGCACGGCGATGGTGTCAAGGTACTGGCACTTTGGGTGGACGATGCTGAACAGGCTTTTTATACCGCGTTATCCCGTGGTGCGGAAGCGGCTTTTGCGCCCAAAACTTTGCGTGACGACAATGGAGAGGTCGTGCTGGCCGCCATTAAAACCTACGGCGACACCATCCATACCCTGGTTGAACGGAAAAATTACACCGGTGTTTTCATGCCGGGTTTCCTGCCGCGCACGAACGCATATCCTTCAAAATCAGTGGGTTTGAAATATGTGGACCACTGCGTAGGCAATGTGGAATTGGGCGGCATGGACAAGTGGGTGAAATTTTATCAGGAGGTGATGGGCTTCAAACTCCTGATCACCTTTGACGACAAAGACATTTCTACAGAGTACACCGCGTTGATGTCGAAAGTGGTGAGCAATGGCAATGGTTACATCAAGTTCCCAATTAACGAACCTGCCAAGGGTTTGAAAAAAAGTCAGATCGAGGAGTACCTGGATTTTTACCGCGGTGCAGGCGTACAACATATCGCCGTTGCCACAGATAATATTCTGGAGACGGTCGGCCAAATGCGCGCCAACGGTGTCGAATTCCTCTATGTACCCGAAGTCTACTACGAAGACGTGCTCGACCGCGTGGGGAAAATTGAAGAAAATATAGAGGATCTGAAAGCCATGAATATTTTGATCGATCGCGATGAGGATGGCTACTTGCTTCAAATTTTTACCAAGCCGATTCAAGATCGCCCAACAGTATTCTTTGAAATTATCCAGCGCCGGGGCGCAAAATCCTTTGGAAAGGGCAATTTCAAGGCATTATTCGAGGCCATTGAACGCGAACAGGAACTGCGCGGGACTTTGTAAAAACAGGTAGTTTATCGCGTCCTCCAGATCACCTCCTCCGCGCCCAGCTCTTTTGCCAAAAAGCGCGCCAGCACAAAGAAGTAATCAGAGAGCCTGTTGAGGTACTGTAGCGCCAGATCCTCAACAGGTTCCCCGGATTGTGCAAGTGCAACGGTCAGCCGTTCGGCGCGACGACACACCGTGCGGCACAGGTGGCAAACAGACACAGTTGTATGCCCTCCTGGTAAGATAAAATTCTTTAAAGGGGGCAATTGCTCATCCATCCGATCCATTTCATCCTCTAATAATTTCACATCGGCAGACAACAGGTCCGGCGTAGGCGGATGTTTGGCCGGGTCGGATGCGAGATGTGCGCCCAGGGTGAAAAGCCTGTGTTGGGTGTGCGCCAGGATATCCCGAATTTGTTGACTTTCAACCGAATCGCGCAGAAGGCCTATGAATGAATTCAGCTCGTCTACGGTCCCATAAGCATCTACCCGCAGGTCGCTCTTAGGCACCCGCCGACCGCCAAAGAGCGCGGTTTCGCCCTTGTCGCCTGTTTTGGTATAAATTCGGAAAGCCATTTTTGCTTAAAAAGGATCACAAATCATTGTTTCTCTGTGGCGATGACAGGTTCGGTTACCTCCAGAGTAGCCGGCGTAGGTTTTTTTCCTGCAGGTTTTGTCAAGGCTCCCTGGCTCATGCAAGAGTTACAGACTACTTTTTCACCATTCAATGCCTTCCAGGTAAGTGGCGCCCATTCTTGAAATGGTTTGCGCAGTTCCTCTTTCTTGGTTCGTGCTTGTGCCAATTGAAAACGATCAAGCAACACTGATTTGAGTTTGGGTTTTAGGATCGAGACAACAGCGCCAAATTTCTCGTCAGTAGCATACTGGATGAGTTCGATGCAGGTGGTGGCGTGCTGAAGGGCTTCGACGCCATCAACCGTACCACTAAATTCAAAAAGTTCTTTGAGGCCTTTTTGATCACCCTTTTGGGCCAGTTCTATGTTTTCCATGTATTTGAAGGCCGCCCATTCGGCAGTTTTAAGTACATCACTGGAAATTTCGATATCGAGTTTTTTGCTGGTTTGGGCGTTTAGCATGAAGGGGAAAAGCAACGCTGAAACGGTCGCAATAAGGAAAGCACTTCTCATGGGAAAAAGATTTAGGTTAAAAAAATATGTGCAAAGGTACTGCAGCGAGTGCTGCAATTGGGATTAGAAATTGGTTAAACAATGCCAAACAGAAAGCCACCAATGCTGAGCGTGTTCAAGAAAGTGTGGCACACCTCTACTACCACATTGATTATCAAGATCCGAATTCAGGTGTGCCACACTTTTCTGAACACGCTCCCAATACTTAATCATTACAAATCAAATATCTTCCTTGAAAATCAAATTTTGTTGCAAAGGCTTTGCCTACTTTTGCGCCGCTTTTAACGCAAAACAACTTGCGACATTACCACTAAACACTTATCACCTACCACTTTATCCATGGGACGCGCGTTTGAATTCCGCAAAGAAAGAAAATTTAAGCGTTGGGCCGGTATGGCCAAAACCTTTACCCGTATAGGGCGGGAAATTGCACTGGCTGTTAAAACTGGTGGACCTAACCCTGAGTACAATTCTCGACTTCGTGGTGCAATCCAAAATGCCAAAACGGCAAATATGCCCAAGTCGAACGTAGAGAGCGCCATTAAAAAAGCCTCAGGCAAAGAAGCCGAAAACTTCCAGGAAATAATTTACGAAGGCAAAGGCCCCAGCGGTGTGGCGGTCTTGGTAGAAACCGCGACAGACAATCCCACCCGTACGGTCGCCAATGTGAGGATGTACTTCGACCGTTGCGGTGGTGCTCTGGGTACTTCCGGCAGCGTAAGTTTTCTGTTTGACCACAAAGGTGTGTTTAAGGCAAAATCAGAAGGCCATGATTGGGATGAACTTGAATTGGAACTGATCGATTCAGGTTTGGAAGAACTTAAGCGTGAAGAAGATGAGATTGTGCTGCTTTGTGCTTATACCGACTTCGGTACCCTTCAAAAGGCCCTGGATGACCGCAATATTGAGACCACCAGCGCTGCACTGGAATACATTCCAAATACTACCAAAAAACTGGACGATGCTGAAGTAGAAGCCGTCGTGAAACTAATTGACCGGCTAGAAGACGACGACGACGTGCTCAATGTGTACCACACCATGGATATGTCTGAATAAATGTGGCCAATGGCTTCCAGCCATTCGCGTGTTTCATCCTTCGTAATCGCTGTCAACTACCGGAGTGTCTGAGATATAGGTTTCCTGCAACATCGGAGAAGTCAGCTCAAAATCAGGATCCCAGGCCCATAAACCCTGTTCAAACTCCTTGGTCATAAGGGCAATATTATCCAGATGGTATTTGCGCTGCAAGCGCGGAAAACTATACCTGGCCCACAATGAATCTTCGTCAAAAGGCACCCCTGTCGCAATACTTTCCCGTAGGGCGAATAGATAGGCTTGCGCCTCGGTTCGTCTCTGCAGCCAATCGTTGATGTTCAACGCCGGATTCCCATGGCCGGGTACCATGCGGGTGAACCAGTTTCGGTCGTGGATACGGGGGAGCTTTTCCAGGGTTTGTTCGTAGTCCACACTGCTTTGGTAGATAAACGGGAACTCACAGTTGCACAAATAATCGCCGGCAATACAAAGGCCTAATTGCCACACGATCACCATCATACTGTCTGCGGTATGTCCTGGTGTCAGGTAAAAGGACATTTTAGTGTTTCCGTATCTGTATTGCACCCCATCGCGGAACACTAAGAAATCCCCTTTTGGGTAGCTGATGGGGTAGGGGCGCTTGATATAGTATTGCTCATCGAACTCAAGACATTTCTCCACACAAAGTTGATGATCGGGGTTTTCAGCCATCGCCTTGGACATAAAAACTTTGTCCACCTTGAACGCGCCGTAGCCAATGATGTGATCAAAATCCGAATGCGTGAAAAACAGGAAAACATGCCGTTCGCCGCGAATGCTTTCTACATATTGACGAATGGTCTCCACCTCGTCGGGCAACCAGGCCGGATCGAATACCAACACCACATCTTCCGTGCAAACCACCGTAGAATTGGTTTGGAAAAGTGCACTTTGGAAAATCGTGACGTTCGGATCACGATAGATAATTTTACTCATAATTCAGGTCTCTTGAATTGCCGATGGCTCTGGGTTCAGGGCAAATGTACTTAAAGGGACAAATGCCAGCACCATAAAAAAGATGAGCCACCGCTTTGTCAGGGTGACTCATCCAGAGAAAAATTTTAAGAAAAAAAATACGACTACTGCACCGCCACGCTAAAAGTCGCTTGCTTACCATCAGCCAGAATATTCAACTGATACAAGCCTTTTGGCAGGTTCAGGTTATTGAATGGCACACGGGTGATACCTTGTTTAACGGTTGTTGCCTGCGTCGTTACCCTCCTTCCAGCGGCATCGAACAGGGTCAGCTGCACATTGCCCGAGATCCGGCTGTCCAGTTCCACCGCAAAATCGTCCTCCGTTGGGTTAGGCAAAATAAGGATTCCAATGTGTTCGGCAAGTTCATTCACTCCAGTCGCCCCTACGGTCAAGGTCTTAACATGGGTGCGGCAGGCATTCGTTGCCGAAAGGGTTACCACAAAATTGCCGGGAACGGTATAGGTGTGTACTGGACTGGTTTCTGTGCTGGTCATACCATTACCAAAATCCCAGTGGTAGGTGATTGAATTCGTACTGGTATTGTTAAAGGTGACGGTAAGGCCATTTTGTGCCGCCGTGAAATTGGCATTGGCAAGTTGACGCACCGTTACGATCTGAATACTGGTATCCGAGCCAAATGGATTGGATACGATCAAACGAGCATTTTTGTTGCCCGCGGTTGGGTAATAGACATTATGCGGGCCGACACCGTTGGCATTATTGGGTATTGCTCCCAGGCCAAAGTGCCAGATATAACTTGCATCCAAAGTGGATGGGATTGCCTGATAAACCAGGGTATCCAATCGGCAGATCGTATCGGGCGCAATGAATTCAGCCACGGGTGGTTGGAAACTTGCAACACCGATATTGTCCAGGTACAGACTATTGCCATAGCCGTCAATAGACACAAACCGAATGATAATTTTTTGTCCGGCAAATGGACTGAGGTCTGCCGATTCGGCTCTCCAGTCCGTTCCGCTTCCGGCATAATAGTACCCTGTCTGATCGGGCACCGTTGCGAGCTCCGGGTCATTTTTCGCCCAAATGGTAATCGGTGTTTCGCCCAAATCGCAGTTGGAAAAGACCTCTACACGGAGCCCATCACTGTAGGTGTTGTCGTACCGGGCATGTGCAATCTGAAAAGTAAGCGTAGGATTATCCAGCCCCGCCAGATCCACTGGTATCATATAAAAATAGTCTTCCTGTCCGATTTCATCGGGGCCATATTGAAAGAAGTTAAGGTGCATGGAGCGTCCGATCAGATCGTCGGGGCCCACTATTGCAGCGGATAATGCATCCGTTGTTTGCCAGCCAATTAGCCCGTCCGGATTGACTGTTCTCCAGCCTAAGGGGATGTTGGGGGAGGAATCAAAATTTTCGGTAAAAAATTGATTGACTCCTTCCGTTACCACTGCATAGGAACGGAAAAGGGTGTCGTTGTAGTCCACCACATCTTCCGGGTAATTTACCCAGGCTTTGAATGAAATAATCCCATTAGAAGTAGAGGTCAAGGGCGTTTGAAATGAAAAATCCAAACTACTTCCAACCGGAATGTCAGGCAGTGATTCACTTACCGGTGGATCGTTGTCTATCTGATAAAATGCAGTGACGCCGGTAGAAACATTCAACCCCTCATTTTTAATATGTAGGGTGATGGTTACATCAGAAGATCCACAGGAAACAATGGCATCACCTGCCGGAGAGATCACCTCTCGCACGGCGAGATCGTGTGTTTGCGGACAATTGAGTAATCCCCCGGGCCAGTAAATGGCAAGGGCCCTTCGACCGGCAGTTCCATCCGGGTGGCTGGTCCGCACCGACAACCATTGTTCCGCTTCGCCGCTTTCAATCGGCATAGCTACCGAGTTGCTATCTGTGACGCCTTTCAGTTCCATGTATTTGTTCCCTAAAAGGTAGCCTTCGTAAGAAAGGGTATCGTTTACTTCAGTCCAGGTAAGGGTGATCGAATCCGGGCAAACTTTGGCTACCTGAAGGTTTTGTGGTATAGGTACGATGCTGGAAGGGAAGTCAGAGGTATCCCTTTTGGCGCCTCGTATAACCAATACATGGACTTTACCACTTACAGTATTTGGCACCGTCCAGTCATACATACGCCGGTCGCCACCTACGCTGTTGATTGCGGTAAATGTATTGCCGCCATCGACGGTGTAACGCAAGGTAAAGGTGCCTGCATTGCCATAAGCGTCCCAATGGATTCGCTCCACTTCGCCGGGTACAAAACCTTCACCACCAGCGGGATAAGTGACTTTTATCTCGTCTCTTACAAACTCCCAGACGATATAATAATGTTGCGGGCCCAAGGGTACCTCTGTCCCTTTTACATGGATCGTATAGGTGCCGGCCACAGGGTTTTCTATCAGCACTTGTTCCATATTATTCAAGGAATCACGGCCTTTCCCAGCAGGGGTATCCAGGATGGTGGCGTTGGGGGTCGGGTTGAGTTTCCAGGGAAGGTTTATTGTACCGCCGCTACTATTCACGGTCAAGTCCAGATCATTGATCAAGGCTTTTCCAGTTCCTGAGGATGCTGGTGGTTCGGCCCAATAGACCATTATTTTGGCCTCTTTTACGCCAGCGGGGATCTGGAGGGTATGCGTTACATCTCCGTTTTGATCCGCATCTCCTTCCTGCCATTGATTAAGCTCCAACAGTTTAAGCGCCCGCCAGGCGTTTACATGTCCCCAGCCAAATTTAAAATCCGGTCCAACATTACCAAGGTCGTTGGCAGTGTTTAAAATGGCCGCTTTTAAAAGTGCAGTGGGGACATCGTTAACGCCATAAATGGTTCTGTAGGCATGCGTAAGCTGGGCAAGGCAGCCTGCAATGCCAGGGGCTGCACCCGAGGTGCCACCAAATACCTGATAATCGTTGTTTGGATCAAGGGATTCCTGCTCCTGACCATTGGCTGAGATATCAGGCTTAAGGCGACCATCGTAGGCTGGGCCACGGCTTGAACTCACTTCCAGGGTTGCGTCGGCAAACAGATTGGCGGTGGCAATAGAATTTTTTGCCATCTTATGTCCGCCGGTAATATTGCCCCACTGATTGCCTGCTCCATAGCCACAGTTCAAGCCATTTGAGTTACCGGCCGAGAAAATGTGCATTAGGGTCGGGTTTTGAAAAAGCTGCTGGTCAATGGTCTGAGTCGCCAACGTAAAGCCCGCATTACAACCGTCTGAGTATGATGTATTGGTGATTGTAACCCCCTCATTGAAGTGAAGGGGCAGAGTAAGGTCTTGAAAATCATTGATATAATCCACGGAAAAGAGATCAGCGCCGGCAGCCATCCCCTTTTTGGTCGGATCCAGATTTCCTGAGCCGCCAATGATGCCCACAACACCATCGCCATGCGTGCCAGAGGTCGGCGATCCGAGGGCAAAATTGTATAAGCGACCTTGCAGATCAATGTGTGGACCCAGTTGTCCGTCGTCCCGTACGAGCACACCGACGCCGGAACCATCATATTTTTTGCCCAGAGGTGCATCACTGGCCATCAAATTAGAGCGGTGTAGTGAACGGCCACGCGTATCTTCCTTTTTACCGGGAGGGGGCACCAGTTCGAGGTATTGGACAAAAGGCATCGATGCCAATTCCAATACACGGTCCTTGTGGATACGAAGTTGTACAAATCCGTTTTGTATTCCTTCTTTCAACACTTCTAAGCCATTACTGCGGCAAAGTGCGGCGCCTTCGGCAATGCGGAGTGAAGGATAGATTTGAATATTCACATCAATATAATCGCCGCGCACCGCCCATTCCCCAAATGGAAGTTCGCGCAGGCTTCGCGCAATTTTCCATTCGGGATTGACAGGGACCACACTGCGGGGCGAAAACCTTTCAATTTTTTGAAATTCAAAATTCTCTGGCAATAAAACCAGATACGCACCAAATTGGATATAGCCGATCACCGTAGCTCCGGAGGCCTCAAAAGCAGCCCGTTCCTGAGCGTTCATAATGGTTTCCAACTGGATATAACGGACATAGAAGCCGTTCACCAATTCATCCGGAGTAACGTTGTGGATTTGTCGGGTGCTGGCAAAATTTTCCGGAAAAATCTCAGTGCCATGGGCAAAACGCACAGGGAATGCGTTCTGAGAAAATGCTGGCAAACAAGTTGTCAACAAAAAGAGTAAAGTGGAGAAAAGTTTTTTCATGTGAAGTGAGGATAGAGTGTGATCCGATTTGGTCTGTAAAGTAATTGATTTTTAGGCATTTGTGCAGAAAGTCTGGTGCGAATTTAAATACTTTCCTTTTACAAAATCACTTGTTTCAAGCACTACCTATGGCCGGCGAACCAAATGTAAAGTGCTTCTAAGGAAAAATTAACTATCACCCCCCTTGTAATTTTCGAAAGACGAACTATTTTTGTAAATCGATTCGGCACTCAACACCTTCAAAACCTGCTGTAGGCCGATAAGAAAGCACTAATTTTTTCACCTGAGTTCTCCGCAAAAAATTTCTGCGGAAAGAATTGGAGAACACAAAAACCTTCCTTCACTTTTGCCATGAGACACTGGGAAAAGACCAACAAAAAAGATCCCCGTCGTGCCGACGAGCGTGACTTCCGTCAACAAGACCAAGACCACAAAAAGAAAAAACTAAAACCTGTAGAAAAATTAAAATACAGGGCCAAAGGCTACTACGAATCAGAAGAGTAAATGCCTTGAAATTCTAAATTTTTTCACAAAAAAGCCATTCCGAATGCCCGGAATGGCTTTTTCATTTAATAACGCGCCATCATAATTTCCAGGTCGTACACTTTACCTGCATCGAGCGTGATCCCCGATTTTTCTAAGGATTTCAAACCGGTCATTTGCACCCGTACCGTGTAAGTAGCCGGGGATGCCCCGAAAAGGCAGCGCCCGTCATTTTTCGTTACCCTGCCCAGTATTTTGTCCTTGTCCCGACGCAGCAAAACAGTAGCGCCGTGAACCGGCTCGGTATCGCCACCCTTTTCCAGCACCCTGACCCGCAAAGTGGCTTTGGTCGTATCTGGACTGACGCTGGATTGTTTAAAAATAAAAGCACTGCTTTTCAACATCATGGAATCAAGGGCAGTTTTAGGAGGAGATTTAGGCGTAAGGGGCTTCTGTGCAGACAGGATCAGTGGCAAAAGCAACAAGGGAACGCCACAGATTGAGGAGAAAGACATGGATGTAATGTGATAAATGTGGTCAATGTGGTCAATGTGACTAATGTGGTCAATGTGAGTGCAAAAACACATTGACCACATTAGTCACATTGACCACATTTTCTTCAATTCATTTTTTTATCCAAAGGGTGGGGTTTAACCGCTCTTTTTGCTGCCAAAGTTCAAAATGTAATTCAGAACTTCCAGTGATATTGTTGGTACTGACCTGTCCGATGTTTTGCCGCGCCTTCAGCTCGTCTCCTTTGGATAGGGAAGATGAAGCGAGGTTGGTGTACACCGTATAATAGTCACCATGCTGTACAATCACGGTGTAATCGTGTCCTGGTACAAATTGAATTCCAGCTACCCGACCATCTGCAACACAACGCACGGTGGCGCCTTCTTCGGTACGGATGTCCACGCCATTATTGGTGATTTCTATGTTCTTTAAAGTCGGGTGTTTTTGTGTGCCAAAGCCACGCGAAATAAAGCCGCTTTCAACAGGCCAGGGCAAACGACCTTTATTTTTTCTGAAATTGAAGGACATATTGTCCTCTTCTGCTCGCGGTTTTACTTCCGCTACAGCAGGTCTTGCCTTTTCAGGTTTGGAGGCCGTCGGCGAGGACGTTGCTTTTTCTGGTGTCTCGGGTTTGGGTGCGGCGGGCTTTGGTCTGCTGCGCGCCTCTTCCACACGTTTTCGCACTTCTTCCTGAATGACCCCTTCAATGGCATTGTTGAGCGCTTCGTGCGTAGCCTGTTTTTTCTCTAGATCAGTTTTAAGCCTCGATTCGTCTTTGCTCAAATCTTTCAGCATCAAATCTTTTTCTGTGAGCTCATTGGTCAGGGTTGACTTCTGCCCTTGAATGGATTGGAGCAGGTTCTCTTTTTCTAAGCGTGTTTCTTCGAGTCCAGCGGTTTTTTTGGCCAACATTTCCTGCGTGAGCCTAATGGCTTCCGCTTGTTCGCTTCGGCGTTCGTCGTATTTTCGCAAAAAAAGCCATCGTCGGAATGCCTGATTGAGGCTTTCGGCAGAAAGGAGGTAGAGGATCGGATTGCTTAAAGTCTTACGCCGGAAAGCGCCGCGTACAGTTCGGCCATATTCTTCGCGCATTTTCGCCACATCATTGTTGAGGGAGGCGATCACCACCTGATTGCGAACGATGCCATCTTCTGCAGCCTCAATTTCTTCCTGAAGATTCCGGATGAGCGCTTCGCGGCTTTCTATCTGGCTTTGCAAGGCGAGGAATCGGTCATAGGCAGCTTCCTTGGTTTTAGCGGTTTTTTTGATCATCCGCTCGGTTGCCTGTATGTCCCGGATGATCTTTTTGCGTTTTTCTTCCAGCTCTTTTTTGGACTGGGCGAACGCGCAAACCGGCAATAAGAATGCGAAGGCAAGCAGTATACCTATCGTAATGGTAACTTTTCGACTCAGATCGTTTCTAAAGGAAACTTTCGGGAAAAAAAGCGCAATGGAGTTACTCCTCAAGTTTATAGTGTTTGGGAATCTCAAAGCGAAAACTTTTGGGAATATTGAATTCGACATCGTTGAGTTCGATGGAGAGGCGGAGGTTGCCCGACTCAGGACTGAATGCCTCTACGGTGCGAAGGTAAGGAAACCAGCCTGCTAACTCGGTTTTTTTGTAATTTTCAAAAAGAACCGACATGGTGCGTGCATCCCGGGGTTGTAAAAAGATCTCCTGCCGAAGCCAATAAGCCTGCTCCTCCATGCGGTAGTCCGTAGAAAATCGCCCGTTGGAGCCAGTGAGCCGGTGCAGGCCGTCTTTGATGTCTGACTCCAGTATAATGTCGGGAAAAAACCATGGCGAAGCCAACAGCAAACTCTGCACCAGATCGAAACCGGCAGGCAAACTATACTGACGCTGCAAGGATTCCAGTCCCTGAGCGGAGTAGGTTTTCTCTAAACGATTGAGTACAAAAACAGAGTCGCGGGTCACCAGAGCCCGGGCAGCCTCAAGGCCAAACTTCTTGATATTCAACCACATAATGCTGTCCCTGATCCAGATGATGTTCGCCGTGGCGCCGATGGATTGGCCATTGCCCTCTATAAAAACCTTGGCTTGGGCGTTCACAAAATTCAGGTTTGGATCCTCGTGGTTGCGGAGTTTTTTCTGCAGAAAATTTGGGCTGCGCACGTCCTTGGCTGGGCGGGTTTCACCCAAATCAGGGCTTCTGCGGCATCCTGTTTCTTTGGCTGAAAGCAGTGATAGTGCAGCGACGAAACTCAATACTTGAATCTTCATTCCGGATCTTCTAGATTTAAAAGTGCGCCTTGTAGCTCACTCATAGCGTGGCGATCGCCCGCTTTGCGGCAGATTTCGATGCCTTGCTTGTAGGTTAAAATGGCGTTTTGAAAGTCTTCCCGGCGTTCATAAAGTCTGCCAAGATGGTAATAAGTGCCGGTGTAAGCGACATCTGCTTCCTTTAAACGAAGGTAAAACGAAAGGGATTGTATATCGTCACCTGCACTTTCGTGTTCTTTGGCGATTGCAAACAGCAAGAAAGAATCATTTGGGGAGGCATCCAGGAGTTTTTGCAGGTATTGCAAGCGATTTGTCGTCATCTCTTTGAAAATTTACGGACACAAAGATCGCGGAATCTCTAAGTTTCTTCTCCTGCTCCATACCTTTGCGCGCCGACAAAAGTAGCGGCTCTTTTAACAATGAAATTATTGGTCTGTATCTCCCAAACACCGGACACCACCTCGAAAATCTCCTTCAATGCCGATGGCACGGAGTTTAACACTGCGGGTGTTCAATTCATTATGAACCC
>JAUSMG010000235.1 GCA_030645295.1 Saprospiraceae bacterium
TAGAGTTTTTGACGTGTTCGCCAATATCCCGAACCTCACAAAAAGTCATCCAGCATTGCAAATCCTATACAATCTTGGCAAAATCGCCGCCTAATTCTTCACGAACCATTGGAAATCTACAAGCAGACTTATTGGCTTAAAGCAAAATAATCAAAAGCACAACAATAAGAATAATTGCGCCTACAGAAAGGTATACACCGCCGCTGGATTGCTTTATTTCACGCTTAATAGAGCGAGATTCTTTCCGCAGATCCCTTCTTTCGGAAGCGCTGAGCGTAGACTTGTCAGTCGCTTTGATTTCGTTTAGCCGGGCAACCAGAGCATCGGTTGCTGTTGGTTCAGGGGCCACCGAACTGGTCGCGATGATAGGATCAGGTACTGTAGAAGCATTCATTTGCATGGGAGCAAACGAAAACAGCAAAAATGCTGCGGTTATACAGAGGATGGATTTCTTCATTGTAATTATTTTTTTATTGAAAACTAATTTTAACGAGACAAAGGTCAGTTACGGCTAATGGATGACGTTACATAATTTTGAGGAATCTTTACATAATTCACACATTTATATTAAGGGGCAGGCCGCAGACTGCTGGTCATTTTCTAAAATTGAGACCTATAAGGTTTGTGAAAACCTTATAGGTCTGTATCAAAAACAAAAAGGTCCAATTGTTTGGTCAGGCCGCTCCCGTATACCAATTCTGGCTCTTCTCAATATTTTTGAAATTTAATATGGTTGTAATTATTTTTTTTATTCTGGAAAAAGCATTTTCACCCTTCACCACGTAGTCAATGGCTTTGTATTGAATGGCATTTATGGCTACATCAATGGCCTCTTGCTGGGAAAGTACAATTACCTGGATGTTGGGGTTGTACTGTTTAATTTTATGTAGTGTTTCAATTCCGTTCATCGCATTTTTATTCATTCCATCCAGATTGTAATCTAAAACGATTACATCCGGGTTGTGCAATATACTGGCCATACAGAGCTCGCCTGTAGCATATGTTTCAATAATAAATTCAGGATGATGCAGGAACTCTAGCTCCAGAAATTTTAAAAATACTGCATCATCATCTACTAAAAATATCTTAAGACTTGATTCCGATTTCATCAATTAATTTTTTATACCGGTTCAACTCCAACCTTAACTCTGTGCAGGCCTGATCACAAGCGTTTTCGATCTGCAATACCAATTCAAGTATTTCAGCTTCCTGTTGGTTTGTGCGTGCAAAATCCTGCACTCTTTTCGCCATATTTTCAATGTCCGGACTAATACCCACAATTGAAAACGAGGGCAGGATTTTGTGTGCTGCTTCGTACAATAAACTCCAATCCTTATCCTGTATGCTTTGTCTCATTGTGCGTACCAGGGGCGGTGTTTGCTCCAAATAGATGGAGATCATCTCCTGCATCATGGCCGGATTGGATTTGGTCCGTTGGGTGAGATAGTCCAGGTTGATATATTGGTGCTTTGCAAGCTGTACCGGTTCCTGTTCTGTTATCGGATCTATTGGTGCAGACTTCCTTACTAAAGAAAATATTTTGCTGTATAACACCCTTTCATCCACAGGTTTAGCAATATAGTCATTCATTCCCACGGCTTTACATTTCGCCAGATCAACCGTGGTCACATCAGCCGTCAAGGCAATGATTGGAATGCTTAACTTCAGTTTGTTTCGGATGTATTCTGTCGCTTCGAACCCATTCATTTCAGGCATCTGCAAGTCCATCAAAATGATGTCAAAATCCCTTTCCTGGAGTTTTTCAAGGGCTATTTTCCCGTTTTCGGCTATTTCGCGTTCAAATCCGAAATCATCCAGAAGCGTTTTCATCAGCAATTGGTTGAGTGCGATGTCTTCCACTACCAATACCCTTATATCTTTAACCTCCTTATCCAATTCCACGATGTCTGCTCCAAAGGCTACTTTCTCATTTGTTTTTTTAAAAGGCAATGTAAAACTAAACTTAGAGCCTTCGTCAAGCTTACTGGTTACCTGAATAGCGCCACCCTGTGGTTCCACCAATTGTTTGACGATCGCAAGTCCGAGGCCCGTCCCCCCAAACAATCGTGAAGTGCCGCTGGAGGCCTGCTGAAAATCTTCGAAAATACGTTCCATTTTAGTTTCTGCTATTCCAATTCCAGTATCTTCCACCCCAAACTCAATAGTCGCAGTCTCGGTATCCTCCTCTACCAATCGAACGCTGACGGTGATCCGTCCTTGGGAGGTGAATTTCACAGCATTGCTCACCAGATTTAATATGATCTGGTGCAAACGAACCGGATCACCCACCAACACTTCAGGAATAGCAGGGTCATACTCCTTGACCAATATCAAATTCTTCTCCTGGATCTTAGGCTCGAACAAATGCAACATAGCAGAGATAGAAACTGCTAACTTGAACGGCGTTTCCTCAAAGGTCATTTTTCCCGCATCCACTTTTGCCAGATCAAGGATGTCGTTGATGAGCACGATCAGTGCATCGCCACTTATTTTGATGGCGTTCAGGTATTCTTTTTGTTTTGTGGAGAGCTCCGTTTTCAAGACTACCTTGGTGAATCCGATGATCGCATTCATAGGCGTACGGATCTCGTGACTCATGTTTGACAAAAACTGCTGTTTTGCCTTCACGGCATCTTTGGCCAATCTTGTAGCGCTTTCAGCTTTTCTTTTGGCCTCTTCGGCTAGTCCAGTAGCCATTTCAGCAAAAACCCGTGCTTCTATCAGTTCTTTTTCTATTCTTTTTTGCTCTGTTATATCCCTTGCCACAACTACCGCTCCAAGCACACTTCCTTTATCATCTTTATATACTGAACCGTTGAACAAGACGTCGGTCAGTTTGTGGTCCAGTATGGTCAAGGGATAGTCTACAACGAAACCATGCTCAAAGACCTGTTGATAGCCTTCCCGTGCTTTTTCAGGGTTGGTAAAATAATCAAAAAAATCAGAGCCAATTAACTGTTGCCGGGTTTTGCCAGTAACTTTCACGGTTGCTTCATTTAAATCCGTGATCTTCCCTTTTGGGCTGATGGTAAACAAGGGATCCCGGCTTGCTTCTATGAGGCTGAGGGAATACTGAGCGGCTAATTTTGCGGAATAGATGTATGCCTCCAGTGATTTGTTGGCATCCTCCCGTTTCCCTTTCTCTCCATCCTGAAAGGCAAGTTCAATATTTGCTATACCCAATTCTTCGGCCCGTTTTCTTTTCTCTCCGTCCTGAAAGGAAAGTTCTTCCCGCGCAATGTTCAACGCATTGGTCAGCCGGTCATTTTCTTTTTTTAGGTGGACCAAGGTCTGCTTCGCTGTATTCAATTCTTCCGTTTGCTTTTCTTTTTCCGAGTTCTGAGCAACCAGGTATAGGTTCACAAGGCTCAACTCCGATGCCCGTTTTACTTTTTCAGCATTTTGAAAGGCCAATTCGATATTCGCAAGACTCAACTCCGTTGCCCGATATTCCTGCTCAATGTTCTGAAGGGCTATTCCTTCCCGAGCGCTGATCAGCGCGGCAGTTAATTTCCCGTTTTCTACTTTTTGAGCGGCAAGTCCTTCATGAGCAATGATCAATTCTTGCTCAACCGAATTTTTAAATAAAGCCATGATCTTGTTTTTGCTAGAGTGTGTCTGAAAATGCTACCGGACATTTAAAATGGCCTCTAGATACGATTCAGCAAGTGCTTGATTTCGTATTTTTAGAGTGCAAATCCAATGTCCAGTGTCCAAAGTCCAGTAGTCCGAGCCCTACATTCGATCCATATACCACTTTAATTCCCGCTCTATTCTTTTGTAACGAAATATAGCCGGGATGATTTTTTGCAATCGTATGAAGGCGGTTTCGCTTTTTACGACATAATCAAAAGCCTTGTGGTGCATGCAGTTTACCGCTACCTCAATTTTGTCTTGTTGGGAAAGTATGACCACCGGGATATCCGGATTATAGGCTTTTATTTTATCCAGGGTTTCAATTCCGTTCATTGCATTTTTGTCAATACCATCGAGGTGGTAGTCCAAAATTATAACATCCGGGTTGTTCGACAAATGCGCAATACAAAGTTCTCCCGTGGCATACGTTTCAATAATAAAGTCCTCATTCTGAAGAAAATCAATTTCTAACATTTTTAGAAAAACTGCATCATCATCTACCAGGAAAACTTTAATTTCATGCTCTGCTTTCATGATTTTATATTTTTAAACCGATTAAATTCTTGTTCCAGCTCTTGACAGGCATGCCTACAAGCGTCCTCCAACTGCAAAACCATCTCTGGTATTTCGTCAGTTTGCTGTTGCGTCTGGGCATAGTCTTGGATTTTTTTTGCCATTTTTTCAAATTCAGCATTCATGCCCATAATTGCAAAGGATGGGATCATTTTGTGTACTGCGGCGTATAATCTATCCCAATTTTTATCTTGCAATCCTTGTTTCATAGCACGGATCAGGGGTGGCGTCTGCTCCAGATAAGCAGAGATCAGCTCCATGATCAGCTCGGAGTTATTTTTCGTGCGTTGGGTCAAATAATTTAAATTAGTGTATTTCAATTTGTTGTTCAGATCATTTAAACTTCATTTGAGGAGTGCTATTAGAGCATGTTGGGGATTTTCTGCTGGAGGCAAAAATCCCCAACATGCTCTAAAATACCGGGGGTATACCCATACGATTTAACACTGCGTCAGTTTTTCGTCCACGGGCTTGGCCAGATAGTCGTTCTTCTAATCTGCTTTGGATGGGCAACTTTCCAATAGGGTGCAATATCGCGCTCTAATTCGAAATCATCCACTTAATTCCTTGTTAAATCCAAATAAAAGCGAATATTTATCCCAATTCACTTATTGCCTGAAGGCCACCCTGTGGAATGGCGCTTACTCAGCTTCATCCTTGGTAGTGCGTACCAAACCAATACCGGCTACAAAGAATATTAAACCCAATATACCAAATATGGCCATTGATTTAATGTCCTGATTTCCACCTCTTGTATTGGCCAACAATATTGCCGTGTAAATAAGACCTCCAATTCCAAGTATAGTTAGAATTGTGCCAAAAATTCGTTTGATGTTCATAATGTTTGCGTTGAAGGTAGATTGGGTTGCCCGATTTCTTCAATCGGGCTCCGTCTTTTGCCTTTTAGTTGTTTAAAATGTGAAGGTGATAGCCCGGTTACTTTTTTAAATTGATTGGAGAGGTGTGCAACACTGCTGTAATTCATTTTCCAGGCGATTTCTGTCATGTTTAACTCCCCGTAAATAATCAACTCCTTGATCCGCTCAACTTTATGTCCGATGACAAATTGTTCAATGGTAGTCCCCTGTACTTCTGAAAAAAGGTTTGCCAGGTAAGTATAATCATGGTTCAGTTTCTCACTTAAATAGTTGGAGAATTTTTTATTTATCATCTCATCGGTATGATGGACCATTTCAATGATCGCATTTTTAATTTTTTCAATTAAAATGCCCTTTTTATCATCCATAAGCTCTAATCCTGCATTAAAAAGATCTGTTTTTAATTGCGCCCTTTGTTCGGCTGTAATTTGCTCCAGTATTTCAACTTCACCCAGGTCTACCATAATAAAGTGCAGACCGAGCTTCTTCAACTCCTCCTTCACCACCATTTTACAGCGGTTGCTTACCATATATTTGATGTGTAATTTCAAATTTTCTTTTTCTTGAAAACAGGTTTTAGTTTCATTATGGAGGGCGAGGTGTCACCCAATAGAAACCCCCATGGTTTCATAGGCTCAATTCGGTCTAAAATAAGTTTTACAACAGCGAGCAGTGGAATGGAAAGAAACATTCCGGGGATTCCCCACAATGCAGCGCCTGCGATCACGGCGAGAATCGACATCAGAGCATTGAGTTTCACTTTTGAACCGATTATTTTGGGGACGATGTAATTGTTGTCAACCAGTTGAATGACTGTATAAAGTACGATCACATATAATACATATTCCGGTGTTTTTGTGAGCAATGCCACCATCATGAATAGCACTGCTGCAATAATACCGCCAAGATATGGAATAACGTTCAGGAGTGCTCCGATGATACCGAGTAGTATGGCATATTGAATACCAAGAATTAGAAGCCCAACGGAATTCAGCACCGCAATAATGGCAAACTCAATAAAAAGGCCTACCAGATAACTCTGAATGATCGTCTTCGTTTCCTTCAGTATATCGTCTACTTTATTTCCATTATTCCCCCCAAAGACCTTATGTACGAATTCCCGAAGATGCTCTAGGTAGAACAGGATCATAAAAGTGTACACCGGGGTTAAAAAAATCGTTGCCAGCACGCCGCCCATAGTAGAAATCGTAACGCCAATGGCTGCACCGCTTTTGGTGAACATCTGTGCTTTAACATTGGAGATCCAACCATCAATGTTGTATACTTTTATATTGAAAACCTCAGATACCCACATCACCCCCTGACGGAACATTGCTTTAAATTTACCCGCCAACTCTGGCCAGGATTCGCTCAAACGACTTACCTGCGATGACAATAATACGACCAGGCCAACCAATATCAACAGCGTGAATATCAAAACGATCGCAATCGAAAGTGTACGATTTATCCTTTTTCTTACGAGAAAATTCACCACCGGATTGATAGAGATAGCAATGATCATGGAATAGATCAACGGAAGGATAATGTCCTGTGCCTGAAATAGTATACTCACCAAAGCATACAGCCCAACCAATAAAAGGGCTGCTTTAGCGTAAAAAGGGAACTTCAAGAAGGACTCCATTTGTATTCAGTAGGATTTTTCTTTGTTGACAATTTCAATGGTTTCAACATTCGGCTTGCGTCTGAAAAAATTCCAAATAGTTCTTCCTATAAAACTAACGGGGCCGGGATTTTTTGATATTATATTCGTGACGCCAAAAAGAAGTGCTGTGCCAAGTAGTTTTCTGATTGGATTATGAGAATTGCGCACAAAGAGCAATTTGGAGAAATACCCGGCTGTAAGTCCAGCGGAGGTGCTTAGCAAACTTTCTTTTGTATCCTCAAGGGCTGTTGATTGTCCGAACGCACTCTTGAGAAGGTTAATAGGCCTGATGGCCTCGCTGGTAAGGTGGAATTGAGCTTTCAGGAGCTGGCCTTCTTCAGCCTGTTTCGACTCCATATACTGGATGGTATCTCTGAGTTCGGACATAGAATTTATAGTATGCATTTTAGGTTTAATTAAGCACTTCTGAAATGATTAATTCACTCATGGGTTTTTTTATCCAGTTATGAAGAAAAAAGTGCAATATGATCCCTACAACCAGATAAAATGCCGCAACAATAAAAAAACCATAATAAGATTTCCCCAGTAAATCGCCCAAAAACAATGCTGCGCCTATTGTAAAGACGATGGCCGCAAAGGCTAATATCAGGAGAACACCTAAGCGTGAAACCGTGGAGGTAACCACTAAAATGCTTCTCTCCAGGATTTTGAGCTTTGTAAGTTCGAGGGTCGTTTTGCCGTAAGCTTCGACACGCTCAAATAAATCTTCTATTGAATTAATGGTTGATTCCATGTTCGTTATTTTGTTTAAAAAACAAAATGCAATAGCCATCAGACGGCTGTCTGCTGCATATTGCATTTTGTTAATGGCCAATAAGTTATGCTGCTAATTACTTATTCAAGTAAGTATTTGCTTCAGCCAGAGTGTCGTCCATCTTTGCTTTCCCATTTTCGGCCATACGGGCAGATTCTTTCCGGGCGGCATCAAACTTTGTCGTGACATTGTCAACAAGTTTGTTGAATTTGTTTTCCAAATCCCCTACATACTCGTTTCCTTTTTCGGAGATTTTTTTCCGGGTAGAGGAGCCTTTGTCCGGCGCCAATAAAATACCCAAAGCAGCACCAGCAGCTACGCCGGCAAACAAGCCCAATAATGATTTTCCAGTACTCATAATTAATGATGTTTATTGTGATTTAAATAAATGAAGTAGTGAATCTGATAATCTAATCGAGCGTGATATGGTTATATCAGCAGATTAAATTCTAATGCTTGAAAGTGAGTCTAAAAGTCCAAATGCGCGCAGTAACCAAAGGACAACAACAATAACAACCACAACATTGAGGATGTTTTTGATTTTGCGATCCATTGGAATGTAATTGTTCACGAGCCAAAGGAGGACACCAACAACAATCAGAACGAGGAGAACATTAAAAAGTGGCATATCAAAAGTTTTAGATGATGTGTACAAAGGTACTCCGGGATGGGAGGCTCTGAATTACATAATTTCTTAAATAAGTTGCATAATTCACACATCCACCAGTGAACCTATAAGTGCCAAAGCAAAAATAAATTTATAAAACACATAGTCACAGTAGGACACATAGTGTTGAAAATCAAATCTATGTGTCCTACTGTGACTATGTGTATCATATAAATTATTGAGTTCACCTAATTAAATAATTACCGAAATTGTTCTTCTTTCTCCTCTGCCAATTGTCCATATACTTTTGTTAATTCATTCATCTCCTATAGCCCTCATAAAAACATGAGCCACTCCGATAACTCGAAATGACTCACGGTGGTGGTGTACTGAAGCGTAATTTAGATTGGGCTGAGATCAAAAATATTAATATCCCTTCACGGATATTTAAAATTTATAACCTATAGACGCCTGGCCAACCGCATTTTTCCCGCTTCCTAATAAGGGCCTGGAGCTGTCTTTCGTAACATCTACAAAACCTTGGTTATATCGAATTCCAAACAGGAAATTATTGAAATTATAACTTAATCCTGCCGTAAGGCCTACATCGTACTTTTTAAAGGCATCAATGACGACCCTATTCTCATCGAATACAGTGTAATCCGGTGTAGAGGCAAGGAAAGAAGCGAAAGGACCCACTTGTATGTCAATTGACGATAGATGAAAAGCAACGGGCAAAAGAAAATCTACATATTGAAGATTCAGTTTGCGTCGTTCATTCAGGTATTCAAATGCAGCACCTTTTACGGAATAGCTCAACTCAGGCTGCATGGACATAAAGTTAGATAGCACAGGTACATCGGCAAAAAACCCAAGGTGGTAGCTGAAGCGCTCACTTCTGTTGGGCAAATTGTCAAAGGATACATTTGAGGCGTTCAGACCTCCCCGGATTCCAAACCTGCTTTGTGCCATAGACATAACGTTCATCCCAATCATGAGCGTTAAAATGGCTAAGACGGCTATTTTTGATTGTTTCGTATTCATACAAAAGAATGTTTAAATTAATAGTGAATTGCTTTGTGCCCTTATTGACCGGCATCCTGTTTCATCTTTTCGTTTGCATAGATTGCGATTTCTACACGACGATTCTGTGCGCGACTAGCATCCGTATCGTTTGAAACAATGGGTTGACTTTCACCTTTTCCCACGGTATCTAGTCGGCCAGCTCTAATGCCCAAGGAGGCCAGGTAGTTCGATACCGCTGCAGCTCTCTTTCTTGACAGGGTTTTATTGAAGGCGTTAGAGCCAACATTGTCGGTATGGCCGACTATAAGTACCTCTGTATCAGGATATTCCTGCAAGGTCTCTGCAAACTTTCTAAGATCGCTTTTATTGGATTCCTTAAGATTTGATTTTCCGAAGTCAAACAATAATTGGCTGTCGAAGGTCAGTTTGATGCCTTCGCCTACCCGTTCTACGGTGGCGGTTCCTGCCAGATCCTCCTCCATTTTTTTGGCCTGCTTGTCCATCTTGTTGCCAATAACGGCTCCAACAGTGCCACCAACGGCAGCACCTAAAATAGCGCCCAATGCTGTGTTTTTACTTTTATTGCCAATAATGGCACCGACAACGGCTCCGGAAGAAGCACCAATTACAGCACCTTTTTCGGTTTTGTTCATGCCTGTTTTGTCGCCAGATTGGCTTTTTTGCGAACTTTTACAACCTACTAATAGCGCAAGGGGCAATATCAGAGTGAGAAATATTTTGCTCATAATATCTTTTTGTTGGTGAATAAATTTTTACAGTACAAAGGTCAAGACCTATTAGTGTGTGACCCTTACACAATTCCGTAAAAGTGTTACATTATTTACAGGATTTTGGCCTGGTGTGAAATATGTAACTTAAATAATAAATTATGTAAGATTCCTGATAGTCAGACGCCACACCTTTGTCGTGTTAAAAACTTAAAACATTTAAACAATACAATCATGGGAAATTTGCTTTATATCGTCGCCGTCATCCTTATTATAGGCTGGGCAATTGGTTTTATCGGTTTTAATGCCGGTGGAATCATTCA
The DNA here is from genome assembly GCA_030645295.1 of Saprospiraceae bacterium. GTDB lineage: Bacteria > Bacteroidota > Bacteroidia > Chitinophagales > Saprospiraceae > M3007. The sequence goes on from JAUSMG010000235.1 coordinate 10,210, forward strand.
CATCTTGCTGGTGATCGCAATAATCGCGGTATTATTCCGGGTTATTAGCGGAAGAAACGCGGTATGACCGGATTCTGCCAAATTTTAAAAATTAAATTATTAAGCCATGAAATGCAAATCTAATTTCATTTGCTTATTGGCCTCTTTCTTAGTTATCCTGCTTTCAATTGTAACTGTAGATGTTTCTTTTGCTCAGACGCCTAAAGGAGGATTAAAAACTATAGAAGCGCTTAATAGGGATGATGTTCAAGCAGTATCTGCCCGTATTGCCTACATGTATGATGCTGACGCAGCAATAGTGGAACAATATGTGCAAGCTGCCGTGGATATTGAAGGCCGCTCGGGAGTTGCTGCTCCCATTGTTATTGCCATTGCTATTCATGAATCCAGTTTCAAAAGCGATCTTTTTTTAAATTCGGGCAATCCTTTTGGCATTAAGGCCAGCCGTCCATGGACCGGACCAAGCTACACGAAGTGGCATGATGGTGAGGAGACAAAGTTTAGAAAGTACAGCTCTGCCGCAGAAGCGGTTTGGGACTTTAGCAATTTTGTCAAAAGTCGCAGCTGGTATGCCGATGTCTTTAATTGTCCAATGGATGATTCTCGCTGTGTAATAGATGGACTGAAGAAAACCGATTTCGAGCCTGGATATAGCATGAACTCAAACTGGGATGAGGCTGTCATGGCCATCATTCAAAAAGTGGGATTGCAGGCTTTGGTAACGCGTTGAACATCCTGTATGACCACTACCATTCGATGTCAAAAGCCACTCCTAATTGGGGTGGCTTTTATTTTTTCTGTACATATTTTCGCGGTGCGCAAACTGGCAGGCTACAAGGTGTCAAGGGTATTGAGGTGTTTCCGTTTCAGATTCTTGAAGTGGGAAGGGGTCAGCCCGGTCACCTTTTTGAACTGATTGGAGAGGTGCGCTACACTGCTGTAATTTAACAAATAGGAGATCTCGGTAAGATTAAGCTCGCCGTACACGATCAATTCTTTGACGCGCTCTATCTTGTGGGCGATAATAAAATGTTCAATGGTAGTACCCACCACCTCCGAAAAAAGATTGGAAAGATAAGTATAGTCGTGCTGCAGCTTTCCAGCAATATAATCTGAAAAATTGACCTTGAGCGGCGTCTCCGTATAATGCACCATTTCAACGATCGCGCTTTTTATTTTTTCAATCAGAATAGATTTTTTGTCGTCCATCAGCTCCAATCCAGACTTTCGCAGTTCCGTTTTAAGTTGTTCGCGCTGCGCTGTGTTGATGTTCTCCATGACCTCGATTTCTCCAAGATTCACGATCACATAGTGCAGCCCCATCTTTTTCAAGGCATCCTTGACCACCATCTTACATCGATTGCTGACCATATATTTGACGAACAGCTTCATGCTAAAAGGGCTAATTGTAAACTACGACGGACGAAGATACAAAAATAAGAATTTATGTCAATCATAAATCCGCATACCAAAATCGCCTATCGCGCTGGCGCGTCGGGCGCACTGCTCGACGAATACGAAAAAGCGTTGAACGAATTGATCCGCCTAGCAATGGATGGAACACGCCATAGTTCATGTATTGCGGCATCGGAGACAAATTGAACGGTTTTTGGGATAAGCGTATGTTGGGAATTTTCAACGATTTCTGGAATTTGCTAACCAAAACTCACGTTGTTTTATCCTCCATTCTTGTCAGTCCCCTACCTTGTCTTGCGATTTTGCAAGTTCGCGAAGCGAAAACTGATGACCGAAACGACTTCTTCTGCCGTCGAATGCCCGACCGAGCGTGCCATACTGCAAACGCTTGCGTACTTTGAGGTTTTCTCCTACCCGCTTAGCGAGGAGGAAGTTTTTACTTTTTGCACGGAGATTTCCACCACACGGGAAGAGGTATCGAAAAATTTACAAACCCTTGTAAAACAAGGATTTGCATTTCAATTTGGGGATTTTTTTCAAGTCAAAAATGACGCGAACAGGGCTGCGCAGCGACTTGAATGCAACATTCGGGCAGATCGTTTTTTGCCCATTGCCCGCGACATGGCACACTTCATCGGGCGATTTCCGTTCGTGCGCGCGGTGTTCGTGTCGGGTTCGCTTTCCAAGCATTGTATGCGCCCGGAGAGTGACATAGATTATTTCGTAGTAACCGAGCCGGGGCGGTTATGGCTCGCACGGACTGTGCTGGTATTGTTCAAAAAAATCTTCCTGCTCAATTCACACAAATACTTCTGCATCAACTACTTCGTAGACACAGAACATCTGGAGATCGAAGAAAAAAACCTGTTTACGGCCACAGAAACAGTCACGCTTTTGCCCATGTGGGGCCGCGAATTTTATGAGACTTTTTGCCGCGCCAATCTTTGGGCCCGACAGATCTATCCGAACTTTAAACAGCGCCCAACGGCTGCAGTACCCTCCCATTCGAGGGGTTTTTTAAAAAAAATACTGGAAACTATGTTGGCAGGGAAGTTGGGGGACGGGCTCGATCAAAAAGCCATGCGACTCACAGTGGGCTTTTGGAAAAGGAAATTCCGGCACATGGACCACCAAACCTTCGATCTTGCGCTCAAATCACGCCGGGGCGTGTCGAAACACCACCCGCTTCATTTTCAGCAAAAAGTGCTGGAGCGGTTTCAGGAGAATTTGCAGCGGGTTTATGCAACATAAACCAGACTGGACATTTTGACATTGGATGTTAGACTCAATTTAGCAAATGCATGATTTTCAATTTTTTAGGGTGCATGTCCAGTGTCTAATGTCAAAATGTCCAGTAGTTTGGTCCTCCTCCCAATCTCCTCAATTTTTCACCGGTAAAAACGAATACTGCTTCCCATAACGCAGCATTTGTTTTACGAAGTCATGTTCTCTTTCCACCTTTACGTCAATGATTTTACCGCTGGCGTCTTTTTTGGCCACCAATACGGGTTGCACAAAACCTGAGTACGCTTTGGTCGGCAGCGCAGCATAGCGTTTTTTCACCTCAGCGCCCGTGGACTTGTCGGTTTTTACGCCGTAAGTTTCCACCATTGTCTCTGCTGCTTCAAAATCGCCTTCAG
>JAUSMG010000245.1 GCA_030645295.1 Saprospiraceae bacterium
GGATATAACCGGCACATTGGCCTGGAGTAAAACCATCGGGGATGCCACACACGATGAAGTTGCCCGCAGTATCATTTCTGTTGCAAGTGGCGGATTCATTGTTTCTGGTTACACGGTTATTAGCGGTGATATGGCTCCCAGTTCAGTGTTTCTTCGTTTAGATCAAAACGGGAACACGATATGGAGTCGCAGCTATAGCACCATTGTTGGTAATATCATGCTTTCTAATTATATAGATGGTAATGTGATCTACGCGAGTGGTGGTGCAAATGCTGAAGCTGCTTTTATGCGCCTGGATTTGGCTACCGGAAATATATTAAATGCAAAGTCCTACGCAGGCAATGGCTCCGAGTCGCTTTATTATCAGCAACCTACACAAGACGGCAACCTCATCATAGCAGACCACACAACGTCTGCTCCAACAGGCACGGATGTCGAAGTTTGGGCGCAAAAAATTAACCGGATATCCGGGCAGGTTATTTGGTCAAAAGTCTACTACCGCGCCAATGACAATATTCGTGCGCGGATTGAAAAAGTGGACGATGGCGGGTTCTTGTTGGTGCCTTACGACAATAACAATTCTGCCCAGGCAGATGCACTGCTTGCCAAAATTGACGCAAATGGTAATTTGCTTTGGTCCTATAACTACGGTGGCGTTGCATCGGATCGACTAATGAAGGCTTTGCAAACAGCAGACGGAGGCTTCCTGGCGGTAGGCGATACACGCAGCAGCAGTGCCAATGGCAATAGTGACATTCTGGTAGTTAAAACTGATGCAAACGGCAGAGTAGCAGGAAATTGCCCCAAAGATGCAAATATTCAATCGGCGAATTATTCGCCGATTATTTTAGGTCTTACCACAAATACATCAGCTTGGGCACAGACCAACGCATTGGTTACAGCTCCATTACCGCTAAACCTGCTTTCTCAAGCGTTTAGCACGAATGCGGCTCCGATAGTTGCCCAAACCATTCCATTGTGCCCAAACAAAGCGTTCAATATTGGCGGCGTAAATTATTATGCGCCAAAAATGGTCGTGGATACAGTTCAAAGCCTGAATGGTTGCGATACCATTTTTAATTATTACCTGACTCTTGCTCCATATAACACCGGGATCCGGGTCATTGGCCTTTGCTCCAACGAGACCTATGCGCTCGATGGGATTCAATATACTGCACCAGCGACCCTGTATGATACTGTAGCTTCCGTGACGGGCAGCTGTGATACCTTATACTCTATAGTATTGAAAGCATGGGCCCAACCTACCGCAGAACAGACCATCGCGTTCTGCCCGGGAGAATCGGTTATGATTGGAGGTCAACTGTACACACAACCCGGAACTGTTCAATCTGCAATCCCTTCTACATCAGGAGGTTGTGATACTTTAGTGACCTACACGCTGCTTGAACGCCCGCAACCTTCGCGCGCGACTACCATTGCTTTTTGCCCGGGTGAATCGGTCATTATCGGTGGAAATACATACACCCAATCCGGTACGGTCGTATCCAACATCCCTTCTACCACTACTGGTTGTGATACGGTTGTAACCTACACCCTCGAACTTCGTCCGCAGCCCGCTCGTGCTGAAACACGTGGTTTTTGCCCAGGCGAATCTGTGACAATTGCAGGTCAGATCTACCATCAGCCTGGTATGGTGCAGGCTACTGTTGCCTCTCTCACTGGCGGATGTGATACCCTTGTAACGTACACATTGGAACTTCGGCCACAGCCAACACTCGCCGAAACCCGTGGACTGTGCCCGGGAGAATCTGTGACCATTGCCGGACAGACCTACAACCAACCCGGGACTTTTATTGCAAATCTGGCCTCCACCACTGTAGGTTGCGACACGATCGCTACCTACACCCTCGAACTTCGTCCACAGGATACCCTTGCTGAAACCCGTGGTTTCTGTCCTGGCGAATCGGTGACCATAGCTGGCCAGACTTACAATCAACCCGGCACAGTGATCGCGAATCTTGCTTCCACGACAGGAGGCTGTGATACCATCGCTACCTATACCTTAGAACTGAAGCCACAGCCTACCCGCAATGAAACACTCGGTTTTTGTCCCGGTGAATCCGTGACCATTGCAGGCCAGACCTACAATCAGCCGGGTATGGTCACTGCAAATCTTGCTTCCGTTTCAGGTGGTTGCGACACCATTGCAACCTACACTTTAGAACTTAAACCACAGCCGGCGCGCACTGAAACCCTCAGTTTTTGCCCGGGTGAATTGGTGACCATTGGTGGGCAGAATTATGCTCAACCTGGAACAGTGATCGAAAATCTGAACGCTGTTGCAGGTGGTTGCGATACGGTCGTGACCTATACTTTACAACATTTGACACCTGCCCCCTCCAATATCGCGATTCAGTGCCCGGGGGATATGACGGTTGTTGCAGCGTTGGGGGCAAATTCGATGCCTGTTAGCTATGCAGAACCTGTGGCGGCAAGTGATTGCATTTGCCCCGGACTTCAGTTGACTAAAATGAATGGTCCTGCATCGGGAAGCCTCTTTCCTGTTGGTGCTACACAAGTTTGCTACGTTGCCAAGGATAATTGTGGACAAGAAAGGCCTTGCTGCTTCACCGTTAATATACGGGAGGAAAACCCATGTGATGTAAAGGTGAATGGATGCATAAAATATGAACTTATGAGTATCACTGCTGATCCGGCTCGAAACCATACTTACCGGGTTCGTGTCACCAATAACTGTGCTCAGAAGTTGATCTATACTGCAATACAAATACCGGATGGTCAGATTGCCCTGGCGCCGGCAAACACTACACACTACACTTCAGATGCGGGGCGTACTTACATCGTACGAAGCCCTAACTTCTCGCCCATGTATTCTATTCAGTTCAAATCAATGGCAGACAGTATCGCCAATGGGCAGTCTGAGGTATTTCAGTACACGCTTCCAGCCCAACCGAATGTTACCTATATCAACCTCACCTCTCGTTTGAGTCCACAGATTTTCTACGAGGCTCACCTGAATACCTTTAATTGCCCGGTGGGAAATACCGACGCTTCTGATAGCCAGTATTTAACGGAAAGAGGGGCCGAAACTGTAGCGTCACAAAACTCTATGCTTTTGTTTCCAAATCCCACTACAGGTGTGCTGTATGCTGACCTTACCGACTGGAAGGGACAGAAATTGCAAATACAGGTGATCAACACACAAGGCCAGGTGGTTCAAACTATGAAATTGACTGTTGAGCAGGATGTACTTCGGGTTGAAATGCCCCGCGGATTGACTTCCGGGCTTTATTTCATGGAGTTATTGAACGAAAAAGGCGAGAAAGATGTGATGCGCTTTATGCTTCAGCGCTGACCCTGCAACTGTTGCGCCTTGGCCATATCTGCCTGAGCCTTTGCTGCTTGTCCCATTTGCTGGTAAATGGCCGCTCGGGTATTGTAGGCAAATGGATAGTTTGGATTGATGGTCAATGCTTTGTTTGCATCTTCAAGGGCTTGTGCGAGCTGACCTGATTTCATTTGTGCGAAGGCCCTGTTATTCAGAATCATGGGTTGAACCTGTGGCGCGGCGATGGCCAGTGCCGCAGAATAGTCAGTCACTGCCTCTGAAAACTGCTCAGCTTTGGTACGCAAAAGGCCACGATTCACCAGCGCTTCCACATAATTTGGATTCAGCTGAATGGCCTGTCCATAATCTGCGAGTGCATTTGGAATATTCCCTCCCTTTTCGTGTGCTACGCCCCGGAAATAAAAGGCTTCGGGTGATTTTGGCTCCAACTCAATGCTCCGGTTCAAATCCGGTACCGCCTCGGTTGCTCGGTTGAGGATGACGAGGCATTTTCCCTTGTTTAAAAACAACTTGGGTGTGACGATCCCTGCCTGAATGGCCGCAGTAAAATCGGCCAAAGCTTCCGGGTATTTTCTAAGTTGAAAATAGGCTTGTCCACGACCATTGAAGGCTTCTACCGTGCCAGGGTCGTATTTCAGCGATTCCGAATAATGCTCCGCTGCACCTAAAAAGTCATTGGAAATGAGCTGATTATAAGCAAGGTTACACTGACAAAGGGAGGATTCCGGCGTTTTATCGGTGCAATGTTCAAACAACTTGACCCCATCTGACCACACGGAAGTCTGTCGAAAGGCCAAAAATCCAAACAGTGTGGTCGCCAGGAGCAAGACAATATTTCGTGCTTCCGGCTTTAGTTTCTCTAAAAGAATACCCAGGAGAAAGAACACGCCAATGGAAGAAAGGTACACATAGCGATCTGAGCGTAATTCGAAACTTCCCACCGTGCGGAAAGGTAGCATGACGGTCAAAGGAAGCAGATAGAGTGCCAGTCCCAACAGAATATCAGGATGGTTGCGGCCTTTTTTCCAGACCAAAACACTCAGCGCCAGCAACGCAATTGGTGCGGCATAATACTCCCAGCTCCATGCGCCGTCCATTTTTACAAAGGGGTAGGAAACGGAAAAACCCAGTGGGAAGAGCAGTTTAAAAGGATAAAAGAGGATCGTTTGACACACCATGAAAAATCGATCACCCATTGAAAAAACCGCCGACGATGCATCATTATTATGTCCTTCCATTTCCCGGGTAGAAAAGGTGTAAAGGCCGAAAATGAGTGCAACTGCAAAGAATGGGAGTTTGCTCACCAGCATACGCATCAGCGGAATTTGGATCGATGAACGAGCAGATTTTTCCAAATAATAATCCACCGCCATCAACACCAGCGGCAATGTCACGGCTGCTGATTTGGACAAACAGGCTGCCAAAAATGCAAGCAGCGAAACGCCCATCCAAAGGATTTTTTCTGTTTGCCGCCATTGAAGATAAGCCAGCAAACTTCCAAGATAAAATGTTGAGAATAAGACCGTACTGAGTGCGGCCGCCCAACTTACGGCCTCCACTTGTATCGGATGGACGGCGAATAAAATGGCTGCAAAAAAGGCCACCCAATCTCTCCCGGTCAGTCGCTTCAAAAAACTGAAAACCATCGCCGCATTGAGTGCGTGGAGGATCAAGCCCAATAAATGATATCCCCAGGCTTCTTTCCCCGAAATGCCTTGCCCGATCCAGTAGGCGATCCAGCTTAAAGGGGCGTACATCCCCAGATTTTCGCCCGAAAAGAATTTCCCGAGCGAGGGGTTTTGTAAGGCTTTATTGTACAGAATGGCTTTGTCATCATCGAAGAAGACGAAATCATTGGACACCGAAGCGCCGTAAACTGCAAAAGCAACTAGAGCAATCACGAGTTGAGGCAACCAGGCCCGTTGAAGAAAGTTTGAAAACGTCATTTTATTGGATTCGTCTGGAAGGTCTTTGGGTCATTTCGTCATTGGGGTCATTGGGTCATTGAAGTCATTGGGGTCATTTTGTCATTGAAGTCATTTCGTCATCCACCGACTATGTAATTTATTGGCAGCTAAAAGTCCAATGTCCAACATCCAATGTCCAACATCTAATGTCCAATGTCCAATATCCTAACATCCAATGTCCACTAATCCCGTATCACCTTTTCAAAAAAAGCATCCCGCTCGGCTTTAGAGCGTGGGTTCGTTTCCCGCAGGATCCGAAATCCTACAAAAGGCGAATCAGGGTTCCACCATTTGCTTTTGGGGATCTGTGGATCACGGGCCTGCCATTTCGGATCACTTTTTCGCCGGTCTGCACAGCGGAGTTGGGAAGTATAGTCTTCAAAACTACCCCCGCGGACCGTGCGCGAGTGTTTTTTAGTTGGGAAAATGATTGGGTTAACCGACACAGAGTCAAGGCGTTGGAAATAGTCCGGGATATAGAAGTCCAGGGTCCACTCAGCCACATTGCCGTGCATATCATATAGACCCCAGGCATTGGGGTTTTTTGTGCCGACTTTCTGATAGGATCCTGCGCTATTGTCGTAAAACCAGGCGAAATCGCCTGCTTGTTTGGTGTTATCGCCCCAGGAAAAAATTGTTTTTGCCCCTGCGCGGCAGGCGTATTCCCACTCCGCTTCAGTGGGCAAACGGTAGAAATCGCCCGTCTTATCGCTCAACCATTCGCAGTAGCGCAGGGCAGATTGCTGGGTCATGGTAGCGGCCGGAAACCCCCCTTCACGACCACGTCCGTAAGAAAAATCAAAGTAGGGTGGAGAAGGGCGCACCACCGCGTCGGCTTTATATCCTGTGCTGACCATACTTGAATCCGAGTCCATGTGCCGAAACTGGAAATTATAGAATTCGTCCCAAGTCACTTCGTGCATACCTATCCAGAAACTGTCCATGGTAACTTGATGTTGCCCCTCATCGTCTTCGCGTCCCAATTCTTTGGCAGAACTTCCCATTTGAAAAACGCCGCCTGGTAGCAATACAATTTGAAAAGCAACGGTTGTCCCGGGTATAATAATTCGCTCATTTTGAATGCTTTGTGCTTTGCCTTTCCCCAAAAGGAAAATAGCGCAAACAAGGAAAACGAATTGGAGCGGCGAGCTTTTCATGCACAAAAAGTGATTCTGGCCGCAAAATAAGCAGATGTTTCTAGTGAAGGGGTTCAATAAATGAATTGCCCTAAAAAACAAAGTGCCGGCCACTCATTAGCGGCCGGCACGTCGGTAAAATGGTTTGGAGATTATGGTCAAAAATCAGGCGCGTAAATTAAATCCCGTTTACTTCGGGACCATGTTGGCGATTTTTTTGCCCTACAATTTCACAAATCTTTGGTTGCCAATCCGTTGCCTCGATTCTAGCAGATGCACGAAGTATACGCCTGGTGCAAATCCTGAGACATCGAGTGTTGTAATAAAGGAGTGTTCAGATACCATACGCCCGGTTGCGTCGGTTATCATTATTTGATGTTGTGGCAGGATCTCCCCCACAAATCGGAGGTTTAAGACCTCACTGGCAGGGTTGGGGAAAAGTTCAAATCCATCTGATTCGTTGATTTGTGTAAGTGTTGGTTGGGTCAAACCTTCTGCTCCATCGCCGCCAAGATTGGCTTTTGTGGTTATCAACTTTTCACTGGAATAGTCAGAGCAGTTCGCCTTCACACGCCAGTGGTACGAGGTGTTGGGTTGTAATCCACTGATCACGACGCTTGTAACGGTTACGGAGCCCAATGTAAACCAGTTGTTGTTACTGGCCAGCTTGATTTGAAGGGTGTAGTTTGTTGCACCACTCACTGCAGACCACGAAATTGCGGCGTAATTACTGCCGATCGTGTTGTTGGTCAGGGTAGCAGGTGGTTCGCAAGAGCCGCCGCCCCCCCCGGAGCCAGGTGTGCTGAAATAGGACGTTGCAGACCATATTGAGCAATTCGCTTTCACCTGCCAATGGTAGTTGGTGGCGGCTGCTAAATTACTTAAATTAAGCGTTAACGAAGCAGTACTTCCTGCGGAGATCCAAACGCTGGAGGTACTGGGTTTATATTGGACATCGTACAAGGTCGCGCCCACCGCAGCATTCCAGATCAGGGTGGCAGAAGTTGCCGTAATACTTAGTGCGGCAAGTCCTGACGGGGCGTCGCAAGGGTTGCCACCACCGCCACCGCTGCCAGTGGTGAAGCTGGCAGTAGTAGAATAGTTGGAACAATCGGTTTTTACTTGCCAATGGTAGGTTTTATCAGCGGTCAAATTACTTAGGTTGTAAGCAGCAGCCGTGCTAGTCCCCGCGGTTATCCAGGAGCCTGAAGTGCTGAGTTTATATTGTATTGTGTAGCTTGTTGCCCCTGCTACCGGAACCCAGGATAGCTTGGCTGATGTCGCAGTAATGTTGGAAGAAGCTAAGCCAGTGGGCACAACACCAGACTGTGGTACACAATTGGCATTCAATACTTTATTCCGTATCCGGGCGCCAGGTGTGGGACCAAAACCATTATTGAAATTGATACCATGGTTTGTCAAATGGCAGTAACTCATGATGGTACCCCCGTTGACAGGTGTTGGGCCGGGTGCGCAGGAACCTTCCGGACTCACGCAGTTGTCGAGGGCGCCACCAGGCCAATTGCAGGAATGGGTGTGCCAGGAACCGAGGTTGTGCCCCAGTTCGTGTGTTACAACCTCCACGGACCAGGAGTAGGTTGGCACATTTTGGTACGAGCTGGTAATTGCGCTCAGGCCATAAGCGAATTGTTTCACACAAATCACATCGACGTATGCGATTCCGCCTCCCAGGCTACGGGTGCTGAGCAGATGGGCGAGATTGCCATTGAACGAGGTGCCGCGCGTTTGACGAAATGCATTGAGCACAGCGCTTGTGCTATTGTAGCCAATATAAGGATCAGAGGAGGTCCAGACAAAAATCTGGGAGATGACAATGCCCACGTTTTCATTGGCATAAAGCGTAGCAATCTGGTTGAAAAGTCCTGTGACATAATTGCTCACAGTGGTAATATTAGAACCTTTGTCGGTGTAAAGTTTGTAATCGCATTCAAAGTAAACTTGTACTGTTTTACAGCCTACGCCACGATCACTGGCAACTGGTTCGCTGCCATCATCACCCATTAGCGATTCTTCATCGGAGAAACAGGTATTTGGGGCTAAAGATTTCAGGTTCTGGGTTTTGTAATATATATAGCTTGCAGAGCCATCCTCCATCTGACCAAGTTGATAGGTACCAGTTTCATCGGCCACCATGCCCATCACACCACTGCTGCTCAGGCTGAGGGAGGCGACGGAGTTTGGATTACCGAGTACTATGCCCCGATAGTGAATGGCCGGTTGATGGGGAATACTGTTTTGGGTGTTGGTGCTTACGAAGAAGTCGGATGCCAGAATATCCACCTGGGCGAGTTCGAGTTCCATAATTCCGTCGTCTGTTGGGATGGCAAAACGGAGGGCTTGCGGAGCGATCTGAAGCAGTTCGGCAATTTCTTGCTGATCCAGATTTAAAATGCTGGCATTTTCGACGGTGCTTTGCAAGTTGTGAGGTTCCATTAACTGTTGAAACAACGATACAGGCCTGAAATCAGCAAAACTCCGGTAACTTTCCAGCCATTCGGCTACAGGCTTGGGGGCATCCTGTGCTAGTACATTTTTTGGTAAAAAAAGGAGGAGAAAGAGGTAAAAAATGGCAACAAAAGTGTGAGGACGAGTGATAAAACGATTCGTGTGCATAATTAAAAGGTTGAAAAAGATGATGAAGAAATCGGACTTAGGGGTCCGGAGATTGTTTCGAATGTCCGATTGATCCGAATTTTCGAATGTTTTGAATAAAAGAGAAGATTGTTTATTATTTGCAAAGAAATGACAAATTTCTGTTATAAATAAAAAAATCAAACAATCTATGAGTAGAATCAATGAATTTCCCAAATATTTCAAAGAACATGATCAACCTTAACGGTCAATTGTTGCCCGAACTTCCTGAATCGTTCGTCCTGCTGCAAAGGGCGCTCTTCTACGGTGACGGACTTTTCGAAACCCTCCGGGCTTTTGAGGGGCAGGTTCCCTTTTGGCCCTTACACTGGGAGCGTTTTTCAAACGGAGTCAAGGTTTTGGGCTTCGATATACCGTCTAACTGGACGGAGGATTATTTTGAAACAGAAATCAAAAGCATCAGCCCGGGCAACGCACGGATACGCTTGACGGTGTGGCGTTCTCCTGGGGGACTTTATTTGCCCACGGATCATATGCCGCAATTCATCATTACAACTGAATCAATGCAATCGGGTGTTTTCGAAGGCTTGGGGCCTGGACTTGAATTGTGTCTCTGTGAGACAGTGCGGCTGCCTGTTGATTCCCTTTCGGGGATTAAAACACTGAACGGAGCGCGTTATGTGGCGGCAGCCAATGAGGCCCGTGCGAAGGGTGTGGATGATGTCCTCCTTTTGAATGCGCACGGACGGGTTTGCGAGGCTACAGGCAGCAATGTTATTTGGTTGGAGGGTGACAAAGTATTTGTCCCCCCGCATACCGATGGTCAAGTAAATGGCACTTTACTGAAATTGTTATGCAGCCTCCTTCGGGCGGAGGGCTTTGAAGTGCGTGAAAAGCCCGCTTATGTAGCGGATATTTTGGGCGCCGAAGAACTATTGTTAACCAATGCAGTACGGGGCATACGCTGGGTGCGGAAATTCGAGGGAAAGGTTTTTGGGCATGAAAAAGGCTTGCACTTTAACTATATTCTGGGAAAACACCTGGCAGAAAAACTAGCCCAAAAAGGGTAGGGGTTTTCACTGATTTTGACAAGGTTTTTTGGGCCGAAAATCGGTCAGAAAAAAACTTTTTCACTGGGGGAACTTTAACATTTGAATCAAGCGGGTCGAAGCTGTACCGGCGACTTTAGTCGCAGGTAATCCTGCGGCTAAAGCCGCCGGTACAGGAAACCGCCGAATCCCGGACCTGCTCATTCTCGCCACCTGGCGTTCAGAATTTGTCACTTTTGATCAATGGCTAAAGCCCATACTCCCCAACGAACTCGGCGCCTCCATAACCAGTGCTCTTTGAGCTGCTCTACGCTCTGACAGGCTCGTTTGGGTATATGTCCTCCACGTTCAAGTGCAGCGCGAAGTACGCGTAATCCAAGTGCCTGATTTTGATACGCATTAGCATTAGCACGGTTGCGGGAGAAACGAAACGTTGGAGGATCAGGAATATGAACCAATGGAAAAAAAGTATGAAAACATACTCTAACAAATGAACTGACTAATAAATCCATGGCGTTTCTTTGTAAATCTGTCATTGTATTGCGGGCTTTTACCCCACTTATCCACTCATGGACGCAAGTTGTTTGGGAATGACCCCAAAAAAGTGTTATAGATTTTCTGAGAAGTTGCTTAGAATATTGTGCCAACAAACATAACAAATTGTTTCAATTCGTACTGTGATCATATATGCTCATTTAGCTTCAAAGCAAATAATTTATTACATGAAAAGACAAAAATTCAAAACCAAGCTTGAACTCATCCAAGAATTAGGTATCTCCAAGTCTACTTTTTACCGCATGTTGGAAAA
>JAUSMG010000246.1 GCA_030645295.1 Saprospiraceae bacterium
AGATATTTTGGGCAAGAAAAAGAAAAGTAAAGGGTAGTATTCTGTTAAAATACTACCCGCAAGGTCGCCATCCAATGCCTGCCTGCCTGCGGAAAAAATCCTGCCTGATGGTACACATCATTTCCCTCTAAACGGGTGTAAGCATTGTCCGGACGCGCATCGTAACCCGTTGAAACATAGCGATAAGCCCAGCCGTTGGAGGCGTATTTTTTATCCAGAAAATTATTGAGCGAAACGATCAAACTGAGTTGTTTCCCAAGCACTTGCTTCAGATCGTAGTTCAATCGCAGGTCAGTCACCAAGTAGCCAGGCAAAGCGGTATTGGGATTGGAAGTATTGTCCAAATCTTGTTGAGAAACGTACTTTCCGACGATTGTGGCGGAAACCACAGAGGCTTTTAATTGCCTCTGTGGTTTAAACGTCGCTTCGCCCCTTGCAATGAAATCAGGTGAAAACGCCAAATCCGTATTGCGGTGCACAATGAGCTCCTGCCCCCCCGTATCCCAGTTGTCCCGGTATTCTGTAAATGCCCGTATCTTATTTCGGCTGAACGCTGCGCTTCCCGTCAACACCAACAATGGCCCAACCTGTCCACTGGCTTCTAACTCAATGCCTGTACGCCAACTGTCCGGCACATTGGTTCGGATATAGGCCCCAACGTCATTGATGCGGCCGTCGAGCACAAGTTGGTCGCGGTACTGCATACAAAATAAATTCGCCGATGCCGTCCAGTTTTGACCAATTCTGCGAAGACCTGATTCCAGATCGAGCATCTTTTCAGCGCTCGGACGACTGTCCGGAGTGCTTTGTGTAAAGTCATCGCGATTGGGCTCCCGGTGACCGACACCTAAAAAAGCGTAAGCCGACCAATGGTCTGAAAATGAATACGTTGCGCCGATCTTTGGATTGAAAAAGCTTAATGCCGCTTTCTGTTGCACATTGTTCAATTCATTGTCAAACCCCAAAAAATCGTAGCGTATGCCCCGGATCTGCAAATCCAAAAAGGTAGAAAAATGGGGCGCCGGAGAGGCTTCAATTTTCAAAAAAACATTCGCGTCATTTTTGGTGGCTGTGTTTTCATAATAACGGAAATCATTGGATGCCCCGGTGAAGGATTCGGCCCAAATTACTTCGCCGAAATGCGTACCCTCGTAACGGTTCAACGCCCCTCCCAGCAAAAACGTTGGTTTCCAGGCATTTACAGGCAACCAACGCAAAGCAAAGGTGCCGCCATAAAAATCGTTGTCCAGCCAGCGTCTTCGCACGAGGTCCATCGGCGGAATGACTGTATCAATCGGCAAACCAAGCGGAAGGCCATATTCATAAATACTTTGATCGGCCTTGTACTGCTCAAAATAACCGAAGCCTTTGGTGTAATGGCCATTGAGTTGCAGCTGAATTTTGGACGAGATCACGCGCTTGTAATGGGCTAAAAAATGTCGTTGTGTATAGTGGTCCACTTCATCCGGATGCGGCGTGCCGGGGCGTTCCATTCCAGCCGAATTGAATGTTCTAAGGCTTTCATTTTCAAGGTATTGGGCGGGAAGTCCGTTCCAGGCCTGGTAGGTAACTTCATGCCCTGAAAGCAAGTGAAACTGGGCTGTTTGGCGTTCATCCAGATACGAGCCGCTGAGGTGAATTGCCTCCATATTTGCGCTAGCCCGGTCCACATAACCATCGGAATATACCCCGGATACCCGTGCTGTGAAAGCCACGTGGTCATTCAAAAGCCCCGTTCCAACCACTAAGGAGTGTTTTCGCGTTCCAAAAGAGCCCAGCGTATTGCTCACCGAGGCGAAACGGTCATTTTCGACTTTAGAAAGATTGAGATTTACACTGGCCCCAAAAGCCCCGGCGCCATTGGTACTGGCGCCCACGCCCCGTTGTACCTGAATTTCAACGGCGCTTGTAGCCAGATCGGGCAGATCCACCCAAAAAAGGCCCTGGCTCTCTGCATCGTTCAGCGGTAAACCATTGATGGTCACATTGATACGCGTTGGATCGCTGCCCCGGATTCGGAGACCTGTGTAGCCTGTCCCGATTCCGCCATCGGAGGTTTCCACCAGGGATGGCACCGATGAGAGCAGGTAGGGTATGTCCTGCGCGTGGTACTGACTGGCGATCTTTTCAGCAGAAAAATTGGAGTGCGGCACGGGACTTTTGGGATCCGTGCGCGTTGCCTGTACCACAACCTCGGATAGATGGTGGTGGGTTGATTGGTTTATTGGTGATTGGTGATTGGTTGTGTCCGATTGGGCGGAAAGGGAAAGGGTGAGGTGAAAAAACAAGGCTGGACCGATCAAACCAGCCAGGTTCAATAGGTAGCTTCGACGAATGAAGCCAAGTGAAACAGCAAAATGGAACATTAACTAGCGAATAATGAGTGAAACATCCGCTTACCGAAGGGGCTTCGGAAGCGTAGTGATGCCACTACCCCGTCTCAATTCCTTACCCAAAATTACTTGGGCAAGTTCGATGGGTGTAATCTCAGTCCGCCATGCATACAAACAGGCGAACACCCCAATGATTGGCCGCAAAGTTCAATAAAACTATTGAAAGTGCACACCCAATCCACCACTCCACCAATCACCATCTCAATACCGAATATCCCAAAAATACGGCTGCTCTTCCTTAATGTGATCATCAATCAACTTTTGGAGGGCTGTCCTGTAGTCGGCCTCGGTGACCTTTTTGCCTTTGAGTTTTTTAGGGGGCGCAAGTTCCGTAGTGAGTTTTTTTGCCTCGATCCGATTGGCGGATACGATCATGGCCCCGTTGTTCACGTCGGCTTCCAGAATGAGGCCCGGAAGCCCACAGAGCCGCTCGGGACCACCACTATGCGGAATGTCAAGCGCAAACCAAACGACTATTTTTTGCTGTTTAATGGAGTCCTCCCAGCTTGCATTCATACAAAGATGCCCCGCCACCTCTTTCAGATCGTTTAATATTTTCCAGTCCTGACACTGCATGGAATCCTGCACCAGATAGGTTTTGCCTTGAAGCGTTAACGCATCAGAAAAGGTATTTTGGGAAAAATCCCGCATGGTAAAAAATGTCTCTTTACGCCAGGAATAACCCTGATCATCGGGTTCGGCACGTTCTTCGGATTCCAGATATTTGGTCTGTGCCGGATTGAAATGCAACAGCGTATATTCATGCCATTCTGAACGGCTGCCCCACATGTAGGAAGCGCGTTCCTTGCGTTGTTTGCTCATATAACTGAGCGCTTCCATTTTTTTGGTCCAGTTGTGCGTCACCAGATAGCGGATTGTCCCTTCGGTGATGGGCTCTGGATTGACCGTATCCTGGGCATGGATGTTGTTTAGGTTTAAAGCAATAATGCTGAGTAGTAGGAGTAGTTTTTGCATAAAAATCGATTTATGTGTTTAATATTTATTTTTACTCGGGCCTCATCCCGGAATTAAAACGCCATGAATCGCACAAACACTTTTCGGGCCGTTTTATTTTTCAGTTCTCAAAATGGATGCTATAAAAGTCTGCCAACGGATCAAAGTTTAGACCAACCAGCGGGTAAATCCGCCGCTTGTAACTGTCATCTCCACCTACAATCTCGCTACCTTTGCAACATGAATCGTGCTACCCTTGTTTCTGAAATATTCCGCAAAAAGTCTTTTTTGTGTGTTGGCCTGGACACTGAACTGGGCAAAATCCCAACCCATTTACTCCAATTGGAGGATCCTATTTATGCGTTCAACTGCCAGATCATTGATGCAACTCGCGAGCTTTGCGTAGCCTACAAACCCAACATTGCGTTTTATGAGGCCCTTGGTCCAAAAGGCTGGCATACCCTCGCCCGTACGATCGAGTATATTGGCAACCAACACTTTATCATAGCCGATGCAAAACGCGGCGACATTGGAAACACCAGCCGGATGTATGCCGAAGCTTTTTTCAACCAACTTGGTTGCGATGCCGTTACGGTTGCACCCTATATGGGCGAAGACAGTGTCGGGCCTTTTCTGGGTTTTGAGGGCAAGTGGGCTATTTTACTGGCACTAACCTCCAATGAAGGAAGTAATGACTTCCAGCGCGACTGGCTCGAGGATTCCCGAGAAATGCTCTGGGAAAAGGTCATACAACGCAGCCAGGATTGGGGCACGCCGGAAAACCTGATGTTCGTCATCGGTGCAACCCACCCGGAGGCCTTCATCCGGGTCCGCGAATTAGCACCCGACCATTTTCTATTGGTACCCGGTGTCGGCGCACAAGGCGGCGATCTGGCTGCAATTTGTGAACAGGGCATGAACCGTGATTGTGGCCTGCTCATCAATGCTTCCCGGAGTATTCTCTATGCCTCGTCTGGCGAAGATTTCGCACAAAAGGCAAGGAACGAAGCAGAAAGGTTGCAGCTGGAAATGAAAACAGTGTTGGAAAAGCTGAATAATGAGGGATGAACTGATCCTGCGGCGATGTTTCCAGCTTGCCCGATTGGGAGCAGGGAATGTTTCCCCCAATCCAATGGTGGGCGCAGTACTCGTACATGAAGGAAAGATCATAGGGGAGGGCTGGCATCAGCGTTGGGGAGAGGCGCATGCTGAAGTAAATTGTTTGCGTGCTGTTTCGCCTGAAAATCAAGCCCTTATCCCCTACTCTACCCTGTATTGCAACCTGGAACCGTGTTTCCATTTTGGCAAAACTCCGCCCTGCACAGATTTAATTTTAGACCATAAAATACCGAGCGTGGTGGTATCCAATACCGATCCCAATCCCTTGGTGGCAGGAAAAGGACTGGCAAAGTTGAAAAGTGCAGGGGTTAAAGTCAGTCATGGTATTTTGGAGGAGGATGGTCTGTGGCTCAACCGCGCTTTTTTTACCTGGATAAGCGGGCAGCGTCCACGCGTTATTTTGAAATGGGCACAAACATCGGATGGGTTTTTGGGTAAAAAAAATGAGCGAACTGCCATTTCCAGCCCGGCAGCGTTGCGGCTGGTGCATCGTTGGAGGGCTGAATGCGATGCTATTCTGGTGGGGACCAATACGGCGTTGCTCGATGATCCTCGTCTGGATGTGCGGCACTATTTTGGAAAGAACCCGCTTAGAATAATGCTCGATTCAAAGGGAAAAATCCCGTCTTCGCACCATCTTTTAGACGATTCAACGGAGACCTGGGTGTATGGTAGTATCTCCAGCACTGTACAATATTCCAAAACCAAATTTTTGCAAACTACAGGCAAATTGTTGATTACCAGCCTTTTAGAAGACTTAAAAAAGGCAAATCACGCTATACTTCTGGTAGAAGGTGGCGCTGACGTTTTGAACCAATTTATGGAAACCGGCTACTGGGACGAAATCCGCGTTCTGGAAAACGAACTGCATTTGGCTGAAGGGCTGCGCTCCCCCCAAATTCCTGCACATGCGGTTTTAAAGGAACAATTTTCAGTTGGAGCAGACACAGTCCGTATTTTTACGCGTTAATTTCGAGCGTGTTCAGAAAAGTGTGGCACACCTTAAATAGCATATGCAAATCACAAAACTAGGCCTTCAACTTCCCACAGATCCACGTTGGGTGAACCTTGCTGAAATCGAGCTTGGAGAGATCCTCACCGACCATGCATACTGCGAACAAAAAGCTGCAACTTCCTGCATTACGCTCATTCAGGCATATCCTGATCGTACGGAATTGGTGGAAGAAGTCGCCCCGATCGTGACGGAGGAATGGGGACACTTCCGCATGGTGCTGGCAGAAATGAAAAAACGCGGCCTCCAACTTGGTCGTCAACGGAAGGATGAATACGTGAACCAACTCCTTGGTTTTCAAATCAAAGGACAACCCAGAGCGCAAGCGCTACTGGATAAATTGCTGATCTGTGCGATGATCGAAGCCCGCAGTTGTGAACGCTTCCGGTTGTTGTCCTTGTACTGTACAGAGGAAGATCTACGGGGATGGTACCACAAATTCATGGTAGCCGAAGCAGGCCATTACCGACTCTTTCTCGATCTGGCGGAATTGTATTTTGGAAAAGAAAAAACACAGCGGCGTTGGAAAGAATGCCTCGAATTTGAGGCCGCGATCATGGAAAATCTTGTGCCCCGTGGGGATAGAATGCATTGATCATCCAAATCACCAACCCTTCACTTTATTGATCTTACCCTCCTCTCCAAAGTGTTCTTTAGAGACTTTGTTGTAGGCGGCGGCAGCCTCCTCGGCGGTGTCAAACATTCCGATGTGCTTGGCTTTGCCATGAAGCGAAATGACTGCGCGGAATCGCCGATGTTCACGGTAAACACCAGTAAAACCGGTATTGCTGCTCGTCTTGCGCATTCGGCTGGCGGTTGCGCGCGAGCGGTATACGAGATTTTCAAGGCGACAATCGAGCTTGTCGCCGTTCTTAGCTCCGACCAGCTTTTGGATCTTCGTTTTGTCGTCGGCCAGGAATTTTTCAGCAATTAATTTATGCAGATAGATGGTTTCAGTCTTGAAACCTCCTTCCGCTTTTTTCCATGTTTTTTGAAATACGACACAACCGCTTGAGTGTAGTCGCAGGTTATTGAGAATGTCAATTTTAGACAGATATGGATCTGATTTGATCCATTCGTAGACGCGGTCGTCAATGAGAACGGACTCTTCCGCGTTTTTAAGTTTAATTTTGTAAATCACAGCTCGGTTATTTGATCAGTTTTAGGATGAAAGACCATCAGCAAATTAATTGTGGTGACTGATGCCCTTGACACAGAATTTGTACAGAATCGTACACACGTTTTAGCCTAATGGTCTATGTCTGATTTGAAGTTGAGGTTTAAGCCCGGTCAAATTTAAGAACTTGTTATTTTTTAGCAAAGGGTTTTTATAAAATTTTTTATTTTATACAAAAAGGATAATCGGGAATACCTTGGTAAAACAGTATGAAAGCGAAATATAATTCATTCCGGGGTCTGTAACATTATACGCGACAATTTGTTCGAGGGACCTGGTATCATGGCGCGGACGATCTTGATGAAATGATAAACTTCATCTCTTCCAATATTAGTCAAAGACTTCCGTTCTTTGACCTCAATTTTAAAATTCAAACCGATTAATGATCAAATATCCCATTCGCATAACCTGCTCCCTTTTATTATTCATTCTTGTGGCTTTCCAAGGAGGGCTGTATGCTCAAAAGACTGCTGAACAACTGGTTGTAAGCGGTATTGTACTGCTTCAGGAAAAGAAAGCGCCCGACAACAAAGCATTGTTATCCGCTTTGAAATCTAGTTGGAAACTAAAGGCTGACTCCGTGAATATTGCGGATAAAACGGTGGTTTTCAACACAATTGGCGGTGCAACAGTCATGATCGCCTATCTTGAATACCCTGCTGCCCTGGACGAAGTTGGCGCGGCAGCCCGTCTGTCCTGGCTTTGGAAAA
>JAUSMG010000253.1 GCA_030645295.1 Saprospiraceae bacterium
TGCCTTTGATTTTGGGTGTGAAGGACAGCATTGCAGCTTTCCCGACCTCCAGTTGTGTGGGATTAGCCACAAATGCGGTAAAATACTCAGCCTTATTGGCCTCTACCTCAGCTTTCATCGGCTCGAGATCCATGTGACAAACCGGGCAGGAACCGGGTTGATCGTAGGTTTTGCCCTTTTCGCAATTCATCGGGCAAATGTATTTAGTGCCGGGTGCGGCAGCCTCGGTAGTGTTGGCGGCTTGTTTGGAGTGGTCGGTTTTACAAGCGGTAAAAGCTAAGGCCAATAGTGAAAGCGCGAGGCCTGCGAGGAACATATTTTTCATGTGTATTGAATTTTTTATTAATTGACATTGCAAAAGTCCGTACAGGTGCAGCATCGGTAAGTACAGGATTCTGGGAAAGTTGTGCAAAATTTTGTTTTAATGTGTAGTGCTGTCCGTGCCTATAGCATAGGATTGAATTTCAAGGGACCAACATTATTTTAAGCATAGATGTGCGCGACACCCCATTGGCGTCGGTACGAGTCTCATGGAAGTTGGTAGTATCAACTAAAAAGATAGTCACACGAGCATTGGCAACAGGTGAACCGCCGAGGTCGGTGACCGTGCCTGTGAGCGTTTGGGCTGTGAGGAAGTTGGTGGCCAACAGGATGAAAGTGAATAGTTGGAGGAAGCGCATGTAAGTTTGTATGAAATTACTGAAAGGAAAAGGGTTGTGGGGTTCAATTGTTGACTTCGAAGACAGCAATCCTTTCGTAGAAAAATGGAACAGGATTTCATTCCCCTTTACCACAAAACTACCCCAACCGTGTCTCCGACAGCTGCCACATCTGCTTGGTTTTGGCTTATTTGAGGGTCTGGAACTGTGGGGAAATCCAACTGTTGCCCTCCCTGCATCGTACCAGCATGAAGGGTGCTCAGATAGACACGCGAGGTGCCACTAGCCCCGCTCATCCAAACTGTGATCAAACTATCACCGGAACGAGCCATGCGCGGCCCGGCGATGGGACAAAAATTCAGCTGCCAATCGGTTGCGTCTACGTCTGTAGCAGTATCAAATGTAGCAGCTAAATCGGTCGAGCGACTTACCCAAATGTCGCGCAGGTCTTGGTTATTGTTGCGGAAAAGCAGCCAAACCGAATCACCTGAAGCCAGTAAGTCCGAAGTACAACATTCGCAGACTGCACTACCGGGAGCAGGTGCATTTCCTATCACCGGGTCGTCGTTAAAGGAGAGACCGCCGTCTGTTGATCGCCTAACCAAGTAATCTGTATCATTGTTTTTATGCAAAATGTAGCTGACTACCGGGTTGCCTGTTCCATCTACCGTAACCGCCGCTAAAATAGCATAACCGCCAGCAACACTTCCTTGCACTGAAGAAGGCGATCCAAATGTGAAGCCACCATCTTCAGAAACTGCCAGGAAGATGCCCAGTTGTTGTTGTTCAAACACGATGAAAACCTGGCTGTCCGATAACGCTACATCATAGCCTCCAAAACCATACAGCTGTGGCACATCAGGCTCTTGCACCACACCGATTGGAGTAGTGAACACCCCATTCTCAAATCGGGAACACCAGATTTGAGAAGCGAAGTTGGCAAAGTCGCCATTAATGCCCCAGGTTACCAAAGGAGTGCCATCGGAAAGCAGCGCGATGCGTGGTGATGTGATGGGCCTCGAAGTAGAGTCCACTACCATTGAATCTGTCCATTGCACGGTACTCTGTGCTGCTACAGTGAAACTTGAGAGGATTAGCGCGAGATGGGCCAGGGTAATTTTAATCATGATATAGAACCAGCGGCATGTTCTAATCCCGGCTTTGCAGGGTTAGGCAAAGCCGGGATCATCAGCAAATTTTTAGACTTTTATCGTTTGACCACGATTTGTTGGCTATACAGCGCACCATCAACCGTCATTTTCAGGATATATTCCCCTGACATAAGATTAGCCACTGAAAGGACCTGAGTGTATTCTCCTGCTGTTTGAATACCTTCAGGCAACGCTGCTACCTTAGCGCCAGTCAGACTATAGATCTCAAATTTAACTTTTGCGGCAACCCGAATTTGATATACAATTTGAACAAAGTCCACCGCCGGAT
Organism: Saprospiraceae bacterium; assembly: GCA_030645295.1. Taxonomy (GTDB): domain Bacteria; phylum Bacteroidota; class Bacteroidia; order Chitinophagales; family Saprospiraceae; genus M3007. The sequence goes on from JAUSMG010000253.1 coordinate 2,100, forward strand.
TGGGATGAATGGTCAACACTACATTCGGGGACTGGGTTTGTTCCGTCCTCGTTTCGTCCTTTATAGCATATACTGCTTTAATCCCTGCGTGGTGCGGGTGATGAAAATGGTGATGGCCGCTATGTTGGACATTGATGGTATAACAGATATGCGCTGAGCAGCCAATAGTAACATCCTCAATGAACAGACAAACGGTATAATGTCCAGCGTGGGGAAAGATATGATATGGGTTTTCTTCAGTGGAACTGGTACCGTCACCAAATTGCCAAAAATAGGTGGTGTGCAAAGTCGTCCCGGTGGAAGTATTGTTAAATTGAACGCCAAGACCATGTGCATCCACGTGATAAGTGAAGGCTGCATGGCAATCGCTGGGTGGAGCATGATGTACGACTACATGATGGCATATATGGCTGGTGCAGCCTCCATCTTCATCGGTTATGGTCAGACACACAAGGTAAGTGCCAGGCTCGCTATAGGTATGCGTCGGATTTTGCTCGGAGGAGGTATTGCCGTCACCGAAATCCCATTCCCAAGTGCCAATGATTCCGTCGCTGGTAGACAGGTCAGTAAAATGAATGGTCTGGTGGTTTGGATTTGGCTGAAGAACGCCAAATTCGGCATGACAAACACCGGGTGCTGCGTGATGTACTACAACATGATGGCACACATGGCTGGTACAGCCTGTATCATCCATGATGGTCAGACAGACGAGATATGCACCAGGGGCAGCGTAGGTATGCGTGGGATTCTGATCGGTGGAGGTGTTACCATCCCCAAAATCCCATTCCCAGGAGACAATTACTCCGTCGGCGGTGGTTTGGTCTGTGAAATCAATGATTGGCTGAGTTGGGTCAGGCTGGTGCGCTATAAAGGCGGCATGGCACTCATGTGGAGGAGGATGTGTCACCACCACATGGTGGCAAAAAGTGGCTGTACAATTTGGATTGTGTGCTGTGATCGTAAGGCAGACATTATAGGTGCCGGGCGCAGCGTACGTATGTGTTGGGTTTTGTTCGGTACTGGTATTGCCATCGCCGAAATCCCATTCGTAACCTGTAATGTTTCCATCGGCTGTAGATTGGTCATCGAAGATTACAGTATTTCCATTTGTGGTGAAATGAAAGCTCGGAGAGCAATGGTGTTGTGCATTTCCCTGCTGGAAAGAAAACAGCGTACACAGCAATAGAAGAAAAAAACGAGGAATAAGGGAAGTGGCGAAACTCGTAAAGGTCTGATTCATGCGAAAAAGTGTTGATTATGACTGGTGATAGAAAAAAGTTGATCTTGGGATACTTCTGTTACTTTGAATTTCGGCAGGGCGGTTTGAGGTGTACTCATTGACAGCACCTAAACGTCTATTCAAGAAAAACAGACTGGCGGTTGCTAAAGCGAAGATATTTTTCACAAATGTATCAGCAGCATCGCCCCAGACATTGCATAGACTTCATCTGGGCAAAGTTGGGCACTTATTGCACATAGGTCGTTATAAGATTCTGTAAAATTATTGCATCATTCACATCTTGTGCCCAGCCATCGGATCGGCTCCTTTCTTAAAAACATATTCGCTGTGCAACAGATAAGCCCCGGAGACCACCACCGACTCACCGGCTTGCAACCCTTCAATGATTTCTGTATAGTCTTCATTGGCAATGCCGATGCGTACCATGCGGCCTTCGAAGCCGCCACCCTCATTTTTTGTCCAGAGCGAAACGCCACGACTGTCCCGGATGAGCGCGTTGGTCGGCACCGCCAAGGCCTGGCGGGTTTTGCCTTTCAGTGTTATCCAGGCCTGCATTCCCGGTTGGTATTCGCCTTTGGGGTTGGCTATGTCTACGCGTACCAGCACGATTTTAGAAGAGGCTTCGAGCATAGGATTTACAAAACTCACCTTGCCACTTAAAATTCTTCCGGGGAAATATGGCAACGAGACCGATGCTTCGTGGGTTTGAGCAAGAAAAGGCAAATCACTAACGTAGAGTTGCGCCTCTGCCCAGAGCGTACGAAGGTCCGCGAGTTTCAGCACCATTGAGCCCGGCGTCACATAACTGCCCTCAGCGGGCGGGGCTTCCATGACATATCCAGTATAGCGGCTGTAAAAAGTCACGGAGTTTTTAGGTGTGCCCGACAACTCGAGTTCCTGCAACTGCGCTTCGGTCATGCCCCAGAGCAGCAGTTTGTTGCGGGCGGCTTCGGCGATTCGGGCGAAATCGAGACCGTCCATCCCAGTGAGGGGGTGACTCAAAGTCACCTCCTCACTTTGACCGCCGTAGCGATTTTTGCTTTTTAATGCCAGCAAATAATCCTGCTGTGCGGCGGCGAGGTCTTCGCTATACAATTCAAAAACGGCCTGGCCAACCCGCACGTGTTCACCCGCATTGCGCACGAAAAGGCGTTCGAGCCTGCCGTTAAGTCGTGCGGTCACGAGATTGATGCCGTTTTGGTTTTCGCGCAGCGTTGCGGCAAGGGTGATTTCTTCACCCAGCGGTCGGAGCCGCACCGTGTCTGTCTGGATGTTGGCGAGCCGGATTTGCTCGGCGCTGAGTTTCACCTCATTGTCTTTTTTGCCGGCAGCAATTTCAACCCTGATCAAAGGCATTTTGCAGATCGGGCAAGGGCCGGGTTTTGTTTCTCTCACCTGCGGGTCCATCGAACAGGTGTAGTACACGTTTTCTTCCAGCGGCGGGCTGGGTTTGCTGCAGGCGGCGAGCAATAATGTTGCGGCGAATAGACTAAGTTTACTAAACTTTTGAAGTTTAGTAAACGTCTTTGACGCCAACACCTTTTTTGTTTTTAAATCTTTCATCGTCAATCAGTTTGCTTTTACAAAACCTTCGCTGTCCATCAACAACTGCCCATTTTCAGCGATTTCCTCGTTCGGGGAAAGTCCAGATACCACTTCCAGCAAGGGGCCCGACCGGTAGCCCGTGCTTATTTTCCGCGACTGGAAACCACCTGCTGTTTTTACAAATACGACCGTGGTTTTGCCCAAGTCAAGTGCCGCCGTTGCCGGGATCCAGAGGGCGGAGCGGCTCAAAGCCTGCACCGAGGCAGTAAGCAAAGTGCCGGGTTTCAGCCGCCCTCCCGGATTGGGCAGATATACCCGCGCTCGAAGGTTTTTACTCCCGGAGCCGTATAACGGTTCGATGTAGTTGATTTTTCCACAAACAGGTTCGACAAATGATTCGATGCGCAATTCGACCGCTTGACCGACTTTCAAGGACTGCACATTGGAGGGTGAAAATTCGAGTATCGCCCAAACGGTGGCCAGACTTTGAAGACTGAAAAGCCGCTGGCCGGGCTGGACGTACATGCCTTCTTTCAGGGAAAGTTCGGCAGTGGGTGTGGCGGCTGACGGCGGCGGGCTAAAGCTTTGCCCTGTTTTGGCACCGTTCATGCCAGTGCCGGGCATGATTCCGGCAGGGGCTGCACCGGGACTTTCGACCAATAAACCAGCGTATGGACTGAAAACGGGAAGTGACAAGAATGGTTTGCGATTGCTTTCCAGTTCCAGGATTTGTCTGTCTGTCAATCCGAGCAAGGAAAGCCGTCGCCGGGCATTTGCGATAAGCGTTGTGTTCTGTGCGTCATTTTCTTTTAAAAAAATCAAGTCCTGTTGCGCGCTGGCGAGGTCGGGGCTGTAAATGTCGAGCAGACGTTCCCCTTTTTTTACGGACTGGAAAGGGAAACGAACATATAGTCGCTCGATGCGCCCGCCATAACGGGCCGATACCGCTTTGAGTTGCCTGGCGTCATAAGTCAGGAACCCAGACACTTCCAGGCTGTCGGACAGGGATTTGCGTTCCGGTCGAATGGTGGTAGTTGAGCTAAGCACATATTGGTTGGTGGGCTTCAAAAGAATGCCATTGCTGTCCAGCCCGGTTACGGGGTTGGCGAGATCGTTTTCCTTTTTGACCAAGTCCATGCCACAAATCGGGCAAGTGCCGGGTGCGTCGCGCAGGATTTCCGGGTGCATGGGGCAGGTATAAACGGTCTTTTCTTCGAGGGCATGGCCTTCGTGAGATGTGTTTGACTCGCAAGCCGCGAACGCCAAAGCGAATGCAAGGATGAGATTTGACAACTTTTTAAAAGTTGTCAAATCTGCCCCAGCTTTACCGTTGTTCCAGTTCTTTTTCATAATCCACACGAGTTTGCAGGAGCTGTTGCAGTAAGTCAAGTTGGCTCAGGCGGCTCATTTTGAGCTCGAGCCAGGCGTCCAGGGTCATAAAAAGTTCATCGGTATTTTGTTCCCAGGCGAGCAGGGTACTTTGGAATCGTTTGCGCTGGTTGGGGATGATGTCGCGCTCATAGCGGTCTATTTGTTCTTGCAGGGTCTGCATCATCACAAGGCGGTCGGCAAGATTGCCGCGGATTTGGTTGACGAGAACGGCTTTTTGCCACTCGAAAGCATTAAGCCGATGGTCAATTCCTTCAATCCGGGCCTTTACATCCTTGTTCGCCCAAGGCGCGAGTGGCACCGTGACCATTCCCATGAGGGAAAATTGCCAGGGCGTTCCGCCGAATGCGAACATGTGGTCATAGCGCAATCCGTATTCGGGTTTCAGTTTCGAACGCTGCCATTCCTGTTCGAGCCTGGCGATGCGTAGGTTTTGTTCGATAGCGCGAAAATCGCTGCGAGCAGCAATCCGGGTAGTATCGGGCAATGTCGAAATTAGATTCCACGCATGGGCTGCCGTGTCTATTTTAAAAAATACGGTGGGGTCGCGTTGCATCAGGGTATTGAGCATGACGCGTTGTTGGTGGATTTCGCCGGCGTACATGGCTTGCATCCTTTCGAGATTGGCCAGTTCGGATTTGGCTTTGTAAATGCTGCCAAGTTTTTCGCGGTTGTACTGGAATCGCTGTTCGGCGCTCTCAATCAGCAGCCGCAGGACATTTTTGCTCTCTTCGAGCACGGCGATTTTCTTTTCGGACACCCACCAATTATAATAGGCGGTTTTCGCTTCGGCAAATAACATATTCCGCATCACCCCACGCTCAGCGGTTTCCATACCCGACATCGCACCCATGTAACGTTGCTCGGCACGTTGCATTTTGCGGTTGGGGAACATCTGCTCGCCGGTTACCATGAATGCGCCCATACCTTCGCTCCACCTTGCCGGGTTGTATGGGGTCATCCAAAAGCCGCCGCCGACCTGGGGTGCAGGCATGGTGATGGCGCCTTTTGCGTAAGTGTCGAGTTCGCGGATCCGGGCATCCGTCCCTTTAAGGCTTGGGTGTACGGTCTCAATACGATAGAGGATGCTGTCGAGGGATAGCGGGGTTTGACCGATAGTCCAGGTGGCTATAAAAAGCAAACAGGGTATAATGCAATTTTTCATCTCAATCATTTAGTTGTACGAGTTTTAGGGTCCCTGTTTTCTTCAATTCATATTCCCTTACTATTGCCAGTAGTACAGGTAATACAATGAGCACAAAAAGCGTGGAGGTAATCAGGCCAAACACGAATGGAATGATGATGGGTTTCATTACGTCGCTTCCCGTCCCGGTGGCCAGCAGCACAGGCAACAAGCCCAGAATATCCACCATTACGGTCATCAATTTTGGGCGAAGACGAAGCACAGCACCGTCGTAAATGGCGTCTTCCACGTCTTGATTACTGAAGGATTTGTTTGCTGCTTTAAGCTTGATTGATTTGTTGTACAGCGAGTTGTTCATGTAAACAAGCATCAGAATGCCCGTTTCCACCGCTACGCCAAACAGCGCAATGAATCCTACGGCTACTGCGACCGAAAAGTTCACATCAAAAAAATAAAGAGAATACGCACCGCCAACCAGCGCAACAGGAATACTGGTGAGCACGATCAAGGTTTCACGGAAAGAATTAAAGGTGAAATACAGGATCAACATTATGATGGCGAGCACTATCGGCATTATGATTTTCAAACGCTCATTTGCGCGTACCTGGTTTTCGTATTGACCGCTCCATTCGAGGAAATATCCTTTCGGAAGTTTTATCATGGCGGATTCCAATTTCTTTTTCGCGTCGGCCACGGTGCTTCCCAAATCGCGGTCGCGGACGTTGAACAACAGCGTTCCGCGCAACAAAGCGTTTTCTGAATTGATCATCGGCGGCCCATCGGAAATACTCAGTTCGGCCACTGCCGAAAGCGGAATGGGGCCGTAATCCATGGTTTGCATTTGTAGCCGTTTCAGTTTTTCAATTTTGTCTCTGAAATCTTGGGCAAAGCGGACGTTAACCGAAAAGCGTTGCCGCCCTTCGATCGTGGTGGTCACATTCATTCCCCCTAACGCCGTTTCAATAAACATATTCACGTCGTCAACGGTCAGCCCGTATCGCCCAATTTCATCCTTTTTGATTTTTAGGTCAACATACATTCCTCCGGTAATCGGCTCGGCATATAAATCCTTCACACCGTCCACACCCTGCAAAGCCGTTTTGAACCGTTGCGCCAACTCGTTGATGGTATCGAGGTTTTGCCCGTAGATTTTTACGCCGACGTCTGTACGGATTCCTGTGGAGAGCATATTGATTCGGTTAATGATGGGCTGAGTCCAGCCGTTCACCACGCCGGGGATTTGCAGTTTGGCGTTGAGCTCGTTGATGATATCGTTCTTCGTCATCCCATCGCGCCATTCCGATTGAGGTTTGAGCAAAATAATCGTTTCGATCATACTTATCGGGGCGTTGTCCGTGGCGGTGTTCGCGCGACCTGCCTTGCCCAACACATTTTCTACCTCGGGAAATGCTTTGATGATTTTGTCCTGCAACTGCATGATGCGTTTGATCTCGGAATTAGAGACGCTGGGCAAGGTGACCGGCATAAACAATAAAGAACCTTCATCGAGTGGTGGCATAAACTCTGTTCCGAGTCTCAAAACCAATGGAATACTCCCGAGCACAAGTACCACACTTAATGCGATGGTTGTTTTTTTCCAGCGCATGCACAAAAGGATAATAGGAGAATACAACCATTTGAAAAAACGCGAAACGGGATGCTTGCTTTCCGGGCGGACTTTTCCTTTCAAAAGTATAACCATCAAGACGGGTACTAAAAACACGACCACAAAAGCAGAGCCGATCATGGCAAAGGTTTTTGTCCAAACCAGCGGAGAAAACAGTTTGTGCTCCTGCCCGGTGAGGAACAAAATCGGGCTAAACGATACCAGCGTAATGAGGATGGAATTCACGACTGCGCTGCCGATTAACCTGGATGATTTTTCAATCCGGGCTTCTCTTTCCTCGTTGCTGAGTGTGCTATTCTGGCTCATTTACAAGAGATTTCAATGCGTTTTCTACCATTACAATACCTGCGTCCACCAAATCGCCTACGGCCAGTGCAATGCCTGCAAGCGACATGATGTTGGAGGTAATCCCAAACCAGCCCATCAGAATAAAGGAAACCAACACTGATATTGGAATGGTAATCACCACGATCATGGTGCTTCTAACATGCAACAGGAAAATAAAAAGCACGATGCTTACTACGATGATTTCTTCTATGACGGCTTCTTTGAGCGTAGCGATGGTCGCTTCAATCAAATCCGAGCGGTCATAGGCCGTTTTGAATTTCACACCTGGCGGCAGGCCTTTTTCCACATCATTCAATTTAACTTTCAAACGGTCAATCACATCCTTTGCATTTTCTCCGTACTGCATCACGACGATGCCGCCCACTTTTTCCCCTTCTCCATTTTCTTCTACTATGCCCAAACGGAGTTCACCACCCATTTGCACTGCTGCCACGTCGCGTACTTTTATGGGAATAGAATTGATGGTTTTGAGCGCGATATTTTCAATTTCCTTGATATCTTTGATATAGCCCAATCCCCGAACGATATAACCGATGTCCGATTGCTCAAACTTTCTTCCACCCACATCACTGTTGTTCGCCTTTATTTTTGAGGCTACTTCCATAATGCTGATGCCGTAATAATTGAGTTTCAAGGGGTCAACTACCACCTGATATTGCTTTTGAAAACCGCCATACGAGGCTACTTCGCTTACTCCTTTTACGGTTTGCAGCGCGAATCGGATGTACCAATCCTGCAAAGCGCGCAGCTCGCCCAAATCATATCCGGGCGCGTCGAGCGTGTACCAATAAATATGACCCAAACCTGTTCCGTCGGGCCCAAGCGTAGGGATAATACCTTCGGGGAGAAGCCGTTGCGCGTAATTCAAACGTTCCAGCACCCGGGTACGCGCCCAATAAATATCCACCTCGTCTTCAAAAACGACGAACACAAAACTCATCCCAAACATGCTGTTGGCGCGGATATTTTTTATCTTAGGAATGCCCTGCAAATTGCTCACCAGCGGGTAAGTCACCTGATCCTCCATGATTTGAGGACTGCGCCCCATCCACTCCGTAAAAATAATGACCTGGTTTTCCGATAAATCAGGAATAGCATCCACGGGGGTGTTCTTCACCGCATAAATACCATAGGCGATGATTGCGCCGGCGATTAACAGCACGACTATGCGGTTTTTAAGCGACCAGGATATGAGTGAACCAATCATAATGCTTCGGAACTCGGTTAAAACCTACATCAAGTTGTACAACAATGAGGGGTTGGCTGCTTTGCGGAGTTTTCAAAACCGGGGCTTTGAATCAGTGTTGTTGGGGCATTGGGTGATGCTGGATACTTTATATTCTTCTTCCATAACTTTCTGTTAAAACATGATAGATAAACCGCCACCGGCACCAAAGCGGTTGTCATAGGTTGCCAATAATGAAAAATTCTTTGACAACAAGTATTGTGCACCGGCACTCCAAACAATTTCTTCCTTAAAATATTGACCTGCCTCCAGGTTATTTACCAATCCGGCATCCAATTGATATTCGTAATACCCAAATACTGAAAATATTGGGAATACCATAAGCGAACGCCCAACACTAATTCTAGGTCGAAGTTGACTATCCACCCGTAAATCCACACTAAACATATAGGGAGTAAACCACCGAATACCAACCACCGCTATCGCTTTCATTTCATCCAATTTGTTTCTGTTAGTATTTTCAACATTAACACCTCCGAAAACCCGCACATAGTCGTATAAATAATATTCATAAGAAAATTCAGATTCAAAGTTTTGATTCCACCCATACTCCGCTGATAGATTGAACTGATTACGAATGTTTGATGCGGTTAAAAATACGGCACTGTAATTTGAAGCCACATCTGCCAAACCCCACGAATAGAATTTATTGGTTTCTTTCACCAATTTAGAAACCGGGTATTCTTCCATACGCTCATCTCTTAGTGTGTTATAACTAATTACTCTGTCCATTCCACCCATCATATGGTACAGGATATGACAATGAAAGAACCAATCGCCATATTCATTTCCGTAAAATTCAATAGTCACTTTTTGCATTGCGGGTACGTTGACGGTGTGTTTCAACGGAGAATATTCACCATTTTGATTGATGACACGGAAAAAATGACCATGCAGGTGCATCGGGTGGTGCATCATGGTTAAGTTATTGAGTATAATACGCGTAACCTGGCCACCTGTAATTTTGATTTTATCGGCTTCCGAAAGTGGCACTCCGTTCATGCTCCAGATGTAGCGGCTCATATTACCGGTCAGGTTGAGCAATATTTCTTTTACCGGAATATCTTTTGCGTAGGCAGTTTTCTCAGGTGATTTCAGATAGTCGTAATTATATTTCGTAAATAAATTCATTCCGGACATGTTATCCATTGTTTTTTGCATTTTCTTATCCTTGCCCATTTGCATGCCCCATTTTTCCGCCATCTTTTTGGGATCCACTTTATTAGGTCTGAACTTTAGGGCAGGTGCTCCCATGCGCATGTCCATTTTTGCCATTTGCATCATCATACCAATTTTATCAGGACGGGGTACTTCAGCAGCCGCTAAAGTTTTTCCTTCACCCAAAAAAGCAGATGTTGTTCCAGAACCGTCCTGGGCAGTGGCTCGAAATTCAATTTTGCCACTTTCGGGAATGGTCACAATAAAATCATAGGTTTCTGCTATGGCAATGAAGGTTTTATTGCGCTTTACAGGTTCTACATTGAGGCCATCTGACGCAAACAGCGTTGGATCACCACCGCCAAAGGTCATCCAAAATTGAGTGGAAGCTGCCCCGTTGATGATTCTTAGCCTCACCCTTTCGCCGGGTTTGAACTCAGGATATTGATGACTCTGCTCTCCGTTTACTAAAAATGCCGGGTAATAAATATCAGCTATGTCGGCACTCTCCATTCTTTGCCTCCAGAAATTGAATTGTGCACCAAGGGCCCCACGGGCAATCACTTGATTAAGCGGTGTCGCTGTCCCTTTTCTCCAGTTGTACCATTCTGTACCCCTTTTCAAAAAACGCAATACATTCATAGGCTTTTCATTGGTCCAGTCGGAAAGTAACATCACAAGTTCTTTGTCATACTCTATGGTTTCTTCTTTTGGATGGATCACGATGGAGCCATACATTCCGCTCTGTTCCTGGAGCATGGTATGGGAATGGTACCAATAAGTACCAGCTTGTTTAATGGGGAATTCATATTTAAAGGTTTTTCCCGGCATTATGGGAGGAGTAGTGAGATAGGGTACACCATCAAAAAAATTAGGAAGCAACACACCATGCCAGTGCACCGATGTTTCTTCCGCCATATTGTTTTTTACATAAATCACGGCATATTCACCCTCGGTAAAAAAAAGCGTAGGGCCGGGGATACTGCCGTTTATGGTCATCCCCATCACTTCTTTACCAGTCTTGTTCACTTTTTCTTCTTTTATGGTAAGTGTGTATTCATGTACGGGAAGCTTGTCCACATTCCCTTCAACTGATTTTTCCGTTCTGTTTTGTGCATGAATCCACCCTGAGAATAAAAGCGACAGGATAAATACAAAAGTGGCTGCTGTTAGTATTTTCATAATATTAGTTTATTCAATGATTGTCCTTTTAGCAATGGCTATAACTCAAAAGCTGATTACTGCCTTAAAGTTAACGCCATTAATTTCAGCAGTGAATCTACCTGTCAAAACGAATGCTTATCTCCTTCTACGTGACCTGAAAAACAATAGGAATGCCACAAGTACCAGTACAACTATAAATAGCCATCAGCCATAGTGTATTCCCATATAGCCATTATCTCCATTGTGCATCATATCTTTTGATGTTTTATTTATTTCCTTAGTATGAGGAGGCGCCCAGGATTTTATAGTTGTAAAAGTCCACATCAAGCTTTTTCTTTAACGTAGCTTTTATGTCAATTTCTGTCAAGATGCCAAAACCTTCAGCTTTGAGAGCTTCTGTAACTTTTTGAACTGCGTTGTCGAAACTTAGGGCAATTGTTTTGCTAAAATAGTATTCCACGATTGCTATATTTTACAGGTTAAAATTTATAATTCCATGAGTTTGTTTTTATTCGGCTATCAGGCGTTTTTTGATTCTTCGTGATTTGCATTCTTATAAAATCAGTGCAATTGATTCATGCAATGGTTATAGCTTTATCCAGGTACACTTCCTGTATCGTCTGCAACATCTCCACACCTTCCCCAAAGGGGCGTTGAAATGCTTTTCTGCCCAAAATCAGCCCCATGCCGCCCGCCCGTTTATTGACGACCGCCGCAACGACTGCTTCTGATAAATCACTGTCGCCCAAACTTTCGCCACCGCTGTTTATCAGCCCTACCCGTCCGCAGTAACAGTTGAGCACTTGGTAACGGGTCATGTCAATGGGATGCTCGGACGTTAGTTTTTCATAGACAAGCGGGCTTGTTTTGCCCTGTTTGGTCGCCAAATAACCCCCGTTGTTTGTTGGCAATTTTTGTTTTATGATATCGGCTTGAATGGTAACTCCCAGATGGTTTGCCTGTCCCGTTAGGTCAGCGGAGGTATGATAATCCACGCCATTTACTTTGAAAGCGTTGTTGCGCGTATAACACCACAAGATGGTCGCCATGCCCAGTTCATGTGCCAATTGGAAAGCCTCGGCGATTTCTTTTAATTGGCGCGTACTTTCCGCACTGCCCCAATACACCGTGGCACCGACGGCAACTGCGCCCATGTCCCACGCGCTTTTAACCGTACCAAAAAGCGTTTGGTCGTAGCGAGTAGGGATGCTGAGCAATTCATTGTGGTTAATTTTTACGATAAACGGAATTTTATGGGCATACTTGCGGCTCATGATTCCCAACACGCCAAACGTGGAAGCAACGGCATTACAGCCGCCTTCAATGGCTAGTTTGATGATATTTTCAGGGTCGAAGTAAAGCGGATTGGGTGCAAACGCAGACCCCGCACTGTGTTCAATGCCCTGGTCAACCGGGAAAATATTGCAATAGCCCGTACCGCCCAATCGCCCGTTCGACAGCAATGCCTGCAAACTGCGCAACACTTGATTGTTGCGGTTGCTGTTCAACCATATCTCCTCGAAATGATTGGGGGAAGGCAGGTGAAGCGTTTTTTTATCAACCGTTGTGCAAGTGTGGTTCAATAAATAGTCCGCTTTATCGCCTAACAGGTCGGTGGTTGTTCTGTTTTTCAATTTGAAATCTGGTATTTGCCCCCAACCCCGCTCAAGGCGTTTTGCAATTCGGCCAAATCAATATGCTTGTCCATGGAGATTGTCGCACTGTTTGTCCCCTTTGAAACTTCCACAGAAGTAACACCTGAAACTACCTGCAAACTGTTTTTGACGCTTGCGGCGCAACCGCCGCAGGTCATGCCTGTAACTTGATATGTATGTGTCATTTTTTATTTAGATTTAGAACTGATGTTGTAAAAGAAAGCGGTTCCCGTACCGATGACCCAGCCGGTAATAAACCAGCCAACCACTTCCATTATTACTTCTGAAAAAGGGGTGGGAGTTGTTCGGATAAGGGTAGAAAAATCGAGCTTATGCATCATACTGTTGAGCAATGACGCAATCAAGTGAATTTTATTGGTTAATTAAATAGTCAGGCAGGCAATTTCCGAGAAGTTGAAACTGAGAGGGTGACCCCGAGCCAACCCGTCAGTCGGTCAAAATGCTTATTCGTGCTTATGGTCTTTCATGTCCATCCGCCCCATGCTGCCGTCCATGTACACGCACTCGCCTTCTTGAAGGCGTTTGCTGGTGCCATCCTTCATCATCATGATGCCGTTTTTCATGACCATTGTCCCGTTGCTCATGGTCATGTCCGAGGTCATGGGCATGGATTTTTCGCCTTTCATCATCATTACTTTCCCCTCGTGCATTATGACGTAATCCCGCTCGGCGTTGTTCGAATGGTTCATGCCCATACCGTTGCCGTTGCCCATGTTGTTGCCTTCGCCCTCGCCTCCATTTTGCCGGGTTGGTTGGGTGGCAGGTTCTGTTTTTGTTGTTGTGCCGGCATTGCTGTCGTTGCAGGAAACGGCGAGGACAGACGCAAACAGGATGAGCATCAAGCACATCATTTCATGCTTCATTGAAGTCTTTTTCATTGTAATTGATTTAAAAATTTGATTGGAAATTGAATCAGTTCTGCCTACGAAAGGGAGAAAATTCGGGCTGTTCATTTTGCCAAATCTCCTACCACAGCACCATGAGTGAAAGCTAAGTGGGAAGAGATTTCAACTACTTACATTTTGACCATGTTGCTGCACTCGGTAGCACATTTGCGACATGCTGCAGCGCACGTTTTGCAATGTTCCATGTGTGAGTGTTTTTCACATTCCTCGGCACAGGCAGTACAGATTTCCGCACACAGTCTACAGATTTGGTTTGCAAACTCGCTTCCACCTGCCATTGCTTGGACTGCCAAAAGACAGATAGCGCCGCAGTCGTAGTTTAATTTGATGCAACGCGCTAACATTTTAACGTCCTGTTCATTAAGGTCCGCACTGGCGCAGTGATAGCATTCTACTGCACAGTCCGAACAGGCTGCGATACAGCTTTGATACTTTTGATGACTCATAATGTTTGTATGTATGGTGAAAGAATTTTCACGATCCAAAGGTGAGCCACATATTCTCCTAACCAGTACATAATTCAGGAAAATAGTTACATCTTTCACACATCTAATAAGGTTATCGAGAATAATATGGGAGAGAAGTGCAAGATTGAAATTATACCGCGTCCAACGCTTTCCGCCCATGCAGCTTGCGCTCGGCTTTGAACTGCGTAGGCGTCATCCCCATCACTTGCCGAAACTGATTGCTCAAATGCTGTGTGCTGCTGTAGCCCATCTGCCAGGCAATCTCACTGAAGGACATTTCACCGTATGCCAATAGTTCCTTTACACGCTCAATTTTCTGGGCGATGATGTATTTTTCAATGGTGACTCCTTCCACCGAAGAAAACAGTTTGCTCAGATGCGAGTAATCTTGCCCCATTTCACGGGAAAGAAAATCGGAGAAATTCATGACCTCCGGTTTTTTGCCCCCGGCGTGGTGTATTTCGTTGACAATCAAACTTTTGATCTGGGTCACCAACTGACTGTTGCGATCGTCGAGTAATTCAAAACCTTCCAATTCAAGGCGTTGGCGCAGCGCAGCCAACTGAATAGGATCGGGCGAAGCGGTAATTTGCGCCTCGCCCAATTGAACATTTTGGAACGTTATACCCGATTCAACGAGCAAACGGCTCAGGGTGCGAATACACCGGGCGCAAACCATGTTTTTAATAAAAAGGGTCATCTTTCACACGTTTCGTCGCAGTTAAACCTCTATTTTTTTACAAAAATGCCCGAATAGGTTTTGCCACCTGACAGCATTTGAATTGTATATGGTCCTGTAGGAAATTTGCCCATTTCCATACTCCCGCGACCTTTTGAAATAGGCAGGGTTTGCTGTAAAACCAATTGTCCTAATGAATTATGCACATAGCAGAAAGCATTTTCTGACAAGGAATTTTCCATCTGAAAAAAGACCGTTTCGCTCGCAGGGTTTGGGTAAAATTGTAGATTGTCTTCAACCTTTTCAAGCGTCCCGCTCGCTGCAGCTTTTACAATAAATTGCCCCATCA
>JAUSMG010000254.1 GCA_030645295.1 Saprospiraceae bacterium
CAGACCGCTTTGCACCGCGATTTGGTGGAGAACAAATTGAAAAACAGACAGTTGCCACCAAAGTCTTACCCTCAGGAACATCATTTACTGTTCGTAGAACACCCCTCTGTTTACACGCTGGGTAAAAGCGGTTCCATGGAAAATCTCCTGCTCACGGAAGCTGAACTGAGGGAGCGCGGTATTGAATTTTTTCCCATCAACCGGGGTGGCGATATTACGTACCACGGCCCCGGGCAAATTGTAGGCTACCCTATCCTGGATCTCGAGTGTTTTTTTACCGATGTACACCGATACGTCCGCAATATTGAAGAAGTGATCATTCGCACGATCGCTGAATATGGGATTGAAGGATTCAGGATCAAGGATTATACAGGAGTGTGGATCTTGGATGATAGACCTTGGTCCCTGGACCCGCGACCGTCCAAGGTCCAAGGTCCAAGGACCAAGGTCCAAAATCAAATGTCCAAGGTCCAAGGTCCACCCTCCTTTGCTAAAGCTACGGCGGGTAAAATGTCCAAAATCTGCGCCATCGGAGTCCACCTTTCTCGCTGGACCACGCTACATGGCTGGGCTTTCAATGTAAATACCCCACTGGAATACTTCAATAACATCATTCCCTGTGGTATCAATGACGAGGACAAAACCGTGACTTCTATGGCACAATTGCTTGGACATGAGGTAGATATGGAAGAAGTCAAAGGGAAATTGAAACGGCATTTTGGGGAGGTTTTTGAGTGTGAAGTACTGGGGTAATAGAACTTTTGCCTATTGCTTACTGCTTTTTGCTTTTTTCTGGTCCCCCTCTGGCTACTTTTGCATGTCTGCAATTGAATGGCGTATTTAAATCTTCATTCTTCTTTAAGCCTCGTAGATTTTTATAACGCTACGAGAATTTTACCAGAATAATAGAAATACCTGCCTTCGCTCACTCACTCACTCACTCACTCACTCGCTCACTCACTCGCTCATGGGAGACATCCATACGCAAGACGACTGGAAACTCGAACAACAGGAATGGCTCGAAGCCCTCGAAGAAGTCATTGAAAGTCAGGGTAAGGCCCGCTCGGAGGAACTCTTCCAGGCGCTTCGTTATTTGCTTGCCCGCAATGGGGCAGCGACAGGCGGTTCTGCGCTGAACACCCCTTATATGAATACTATCGCCGTCGAAGACCAGCCCGCCTATCCCGGCGATCTGGCTCTCGAGACGCGCATCGAAAATATCCTTCGTTGGAATGCTCAAGCAATGGTGCTCCAGGGCGCAGACAAAAACCTTGCGCTCGGTGGGCACATTGCTACCTATGCGGCATGTGCCACCATGATGGAGGTGTTGTTCAACCACTTTCTGCGGAATCGTTCGGCAGAATATGGCGGCGATTTGCTGATGATCCAAGGTCATGCTTCGCCGGGTATTTATGCCCGTGCCGTATTTGAAGGCCGACTCCCTGAACAAGCCATTGCCGACTTTAGGCAGGAGACTCTGGGCGGCGTTTCCAGCTATCCCCACCCGCGCCGGATGCGAAATTTCTGGCAGGCGCCTACGGTGAGCATGGGTCTGGGACCTATGACGGCCATCTACCAGGCTCGTTTTGCTAAATACCTGGAGAATAGGGGATTAAAGCCCGAAAATGGCGGCAAAGTCTGGCACTTCATTGGCGATGGAGAAATGGACGAACCCGAGATTTATGGCACCATCGGCGTGGCCAGTCGCGAGAACCTGAACAACCTGGTGTTCGTGGTGCACTGTAATTTGCAACGCCTGGACGGACCAGTACGCGGCAACGGAAAAATTGTACAGGAAATAGAGCGTCACTTTTTTGGGGCCAGCTGGGAAGTGATCAAGGTGATCTGGGCCAGTGAATGGGATGAACTGCTGGCCAAGGACGAAGAAGGGCTACTGCTCACTCGTTTTGACCGCATGTTGGACGGGCATTTTCAGGAAATTGCCTCTTCCAATGACGGCGCGTTTGTTCGCAAAATGCTGGTAAGTTACAATACCGGGAAAGAAATTATTCAGGATGACCTCAGCGAAGGCATTGCAAAACTTTTAGAGGGATATTCTGACGAACAACTGAAAAGCATGCGGCGCGGCGGCCACGATGCTGTCAAGGTTTATGCTGCCTATGAACGGGCCGTAAAGTCGAACAAACCCGTTGCCCTTATTATAAAAACAGTGAAAGGTTACGGCATGGGCAAGGCTGCCGAAGGCAAAAACAAAGCCCACCAGACCAAGGATTTGAGCGCCGATTTCCGCGTGGAAATTAAGAACCGTTACAATATTCCCCTCACAGACGATGAGGCAAAAGCAGCCAAATTCTGGTGGCCTGCCGCTGATGCTCCCGAACGAAAATACCTGCTGGAACGCCGTAAAAAACTCGGCGGATTTTTGCCGGAACGTTCGGACAAATACACGGAATTCAAAGCCCCTGATCTCAGCATTTTCGATAAACACCTCAAAGGCAGCGAGGCAGGAAAGACCGTTTCCACTACAGGCGCAATGGTGGATATCATGAACCAACTGATTAAAAATCAAGACATTGGAAAGTATATTGTACCCATTGTACCCGACGAAGCTCAGACTTTTGGTATGGAACCCTTGTTCAACTCTGTTCAGATCTGGAACCAAAGAGGTCAGCTGTATACCCCGCTTGAAATTGGCATTTCGGTCATCAAGTACAAGGAGTCGAAAACAGGTCAGGTACTGCAGGAAGGCATCAATGAGGACGGCGCTTCAGCCAGTTTTACGGCTGCCGGAACAGCATACGCCTTGCACGGGATCCCAACGGTTCCATTCTTCATTTACTACTCGATGTTCGGTTTTCAGCGGGTGGGCGACATGATATGGGCTGCTGCCGACATGATGTGCAAGGGCTTCCTGCTTGGGGCCACCGCCGGTCGCACGACACTCAATGGCGAGGGTCTGCAACACCAGGACGGACACTCTATTCTCATTGCGCAAACAGTACCTTCGGTACTTACCTACGACCCGGCATTTGCTTATGAACTGGCAATAATTGTACAAGATGGTCTGCGCCGGATGTATGTGGAAAACGAGGCAAAAATGTACTACCTCACCATTTACAATGAAAACCTGTTGATGCCCGAAATGCCTAAGGGTGTGGAGGAGGGTGTTAAACGCGGCCTGTACCGTTTCCAAAAATCAAAAACCAAAGGCGGAGCGAAAGCCCACCTCATTGGGTCCGGCGTAATCATCAAGCAGGTGCTGGAAGCCGCCGAGATCCTTGAAAAAGAAGGGGTTAGCACGGATATCTGGAGTGCGACCTCCTGGACGGAACTGTACCGAGACGCGGTTTCCTGCGATCGTTGGAACATGTTGCATCCGGGCGAACCGGAGCGTGTGCCGTTTGTACAGGAACAACTGAAAGGCGAAGAAGGGGTATTTGTGAGCGCCAACGACTGGGTAAAACTCACAGCGGGGCAATTGGCCCCCTGGATGCCCAAAGATTTCACCCCGCTCGGCACCGATGGTTTTGGTCTTTCGGAAAGCCGGGAAAACCTGCGCGATTACTTTGAGATCTCGCCCAAATATATCGCCTTTGCTGCGGTACGTTTGCTCCACAAACAAGGCAAGATCACAGAGAAAGCGGTGAAGGAATTTATGAAAAAGTATGGTGTGGAGAGCGACAAATTGGAGCCGATGAGTGTGTAAGTTTTGACTAATTCAATCAAAAGGCGCTGGGTATAGTCAAAGCACTATAACCAGCGCTTTTTTTCTACATTAACGTGAGTTTTGGATAGAAAATATTTAGAACCGCGTAGCGGTGACATTATTACACCCCAAAAATGCCACCGCTACGCGGTTTTTTAGAGATCCAACAACCAAATCTATTCAAAACCCACGTTAAATTATGGAAATTCTACGAAGCAGCCTCTTTATCCTATTGCTTATTTGTATAACTTCTCATTCGAAGCAGATAGCGCAGGTGTAAAGCGATTTCCACAGTTTAAGCATTTCCCTTGTGAAGTGAGTATTCCCATTAAGAAGAATAATTGACCAGATCAGTGCCAGTTTCTTCATTTTAAGGCAATTCCACAGCCCCAATCTTCGTTCCAGCGCAAATTTGAATCCATTGACTATGCGCCTAAATCTTGCCCTGTTTCCGATCATCCCCCTTTTTGCCTGCATATTCCTTCCCAACGCGCTCTTTTCACAGGAACAACTCGGCATGCGCCTCGAGCGCTACTCCGGGATCTACAGCGCCGGAATCAACCCGGCCAATACCGCCTTCACGCCACACAACTGGGAAGTCAGCCTGTTCAATGCGGATCTTTTTGTAGAGAACAGTTATGCCTTTTTGCGCAACACCAGCCTTAATAATGCCCTGCGAAACACCGACAAAATCGTTTCGCTTGCCGATACTTCCGCCGAAAATCCACCTGCACAAGACGCTATCTTACAGGACTTTACAGACGGCAGCCGTAAAATGCATTTCGTAACCCAAACCCGCGTGGCTGGTCCGGCATTCAGTTTTCGTTTTGGTGAAAAAAATGTCGTGGGCCTTACTACAGCCTTTCGAAGCAACGTTTCCGCCTACCGGATCCCTGAAATTCTTGCCTATCAAACCGTTTCCAATTTACCGCGCAATCAGGCGATCAACATTCCAGCGGCAGGCATCTCCGGCATGGTCTGGGGGGAGATCGGACTGCATTACAGTCGCCTGGAGGAGGTAGGCGATCTACAAATGGCCTGGGGCGTTTCGCCCAAACTTCTGTTGGGATATGAAGGATTTTTTACCCGCGCACAATCCAACTTCGAATACACCCAGCGGAACGGCGATACTACAGCCTTTGGAAGCGGAAAATGGGATTATGCACTTACGACCGCCAACCTTACTGACAATTCGGACGAAGTGAGCCTAAAAAAACAAGGTTCAGGCTTTGGTCTGGACCTGGGCGTTTCCTGGGCGATGCCTGCTGGTGATGAAGAAGATGGCTATGCATGGCGTGCAGGGATCTCCATCATTGACCTGGGTTATTTGCGGTTTAAAAACACGGCCCAACGTCACCACATAGCATTTGATACCCTGCTTTCCGTCAGCGGTGCACAATTCCCACAGCGAGACAATGGAGAAGAGGTGCTGCGCGATGTAAGTCGTGCATTCCTCGGCGACAGCATGGCGTCCTTGCAAAAAAATGCATTCGGCATGGGATTACCTACCGCACTTTCGGCGCAATTCGATGCCCGGATCGCCCCAACGATCTATGTGAGCGGAGTGCTGGTACAACGGGTGCCCCTTTCCAAATACAGCGTTAAACGACCCAGTACTTTGGCCATTGTGCCCCGCTTTGAAAACCGTTGGTTCTCCGTTTCGCTGCCCATGGTGATGAATGATTGGCGGAGTTTCCGGGCAGGAGTTGCCGTCCGTTTGGCCTGGCTTTACCTCGGAACGGATAACCTCGGTAGTTTTTTAACGAAGGACCGCTTGAGCGGAGCGGATGTTTATATCGGCTTCAAGATCAATGCTTTCAGCCTGAATTTTAATAAAGGGGAAAAAGGCTACAAACTCAATCGCGAGCGCGGAAGCCGGAGCGGCGGACCCAATCGGGAGAAGATCAAGTGTTATAGTTTTTGATTGGACGGTGTGTATTTTGACAGGATTTGCAAGATGAACAGGATCGTTACATCGTTTTTTCCTGTTCATCCTGCAAATCCTGTCAAAAAATACTCAACTCAATAATTCGCCTGCATTTGTATCCTTAGGAAATTTCCCTTTTCGTCATAGTCCGTCTTAAAATCGGAATATTTGCGCTGACTGATCACATATGCCAGCGTAACTTCAAGATTTTTAATTGGCTGCCATTCAAAACCCAATTCGAGTTCGTTCATATCGTAACGACGTGCATCAAGTTCGTGTTTTTTTGCCCCATCATACACTTGATAGCGGGCGTATGGCATAATAAAGCCTTTACCAAGTTTGCTGCGGTAAGAAGCCGTGACAAAACCACCCTTAAGTTTTTGCACCCTGATGGAATCTATCGCTGCATCGAAGCTGGGGCTTTCCCCCACATTATACTCGGCCAGAATGCCAAAAGGTTGAGGATACAGCACCAATGATCCTGCCATACGGCGATCGGTGTAGGTCAGATCTGCTGCGGCTTTTGCCCCGGGAGAAAGCTGGTCTTTGGCAAGCGAAAACTTACCGGAGTAAGCCTGTACACCGGGTTCAATGATCTGCGTTCCAATTTTAAAGGGATAAGAAAGACGCGCAACGGCATGAAGATAGTCGTTTAACTCGGGTTTATTGGCCGTTTGGCCGTTATAAAGCCCGAATGCGAACACACCGTAATCATTTGATCCCTTGAGCGCATCATTGCTGACGTTCTTGATAAGTTCCCGGATTTTGGCTGGGGCATACATGAAAAATGCGCCAAAGTCACGCTCATTGGCTGCTGCCGAATTCAGGGCATCGGAGCGGTCAAGCGGCAGGCGATTAGAACTGGATTGCAGGTTTTCAAACCCAAAAGGCACTTTACTCTGCCCAAACCGAAGTCGGTATTCCTTTTTTTTGTCAAATACGTAGTCGAAGTACGCATCCCGAACCTGCAGAAAGTGCTTACTTGTAGCGCTTGCATCGGCAGAATAGTCAAACTGGATATAGACAAAAAAGCGTTTATGGACATCACCGCTTAAAACCAGTCGCGCACGCCGAAATGCGAAGGATTGCCCTTTGCCGATGCTCTTATCGCATTGTTCGCACTTCAGATCGGGATTGGTTTCCAACAAACGATTGTAGCGGAACTGGGCGTAGCCGCGCAGGCCAATCTTGTCGTACCATTTGGATGGTGGAAGGACCGTTGAAGTAGTGGATACTGGAGTTTTTTGGGGAGGTAGGGTGTCGGGGGTGACGGTTTGGCCAACTGCGCTTTGGAAAGCACAGGTCAGCGCAAACGCCACCGGGAGGAGACGTAGCAACATAGTCAGGTTAGGAACAGACTTTTGTTAAGAAATTGGATACAGAAAAACTAGAGTTGAAAGTTTAGAGTTGAAAGTTGAAAGTTTAAGGTGTAGGCGGTTTAAGATACGCCCTCAACTTTTAACTTTCAACTCTCAACTTTTAACTATCAAGCAAACATCCTGAAAAGGAAAAACAACAATGCAGCCATCGCAAACGTAACCGGGAGTGTCAGCAACCAGGCAATCGCGATGCTTGCAATCGTTTTGCGTCGAAGGTTTGTTACCCCGCCTTCAGCCACCATCGTACCGGCCACACCGGATGAAAGTACGTGTGTTGTGCTTACCGGAAGGCCGTAGTAGCTGCTTACCCCAATGGTAGCAGCAGCACACAATTCTGCGCTCGCGCCTTGGGCATAGGTTAGGTGACTCTTGCCGATCTTTTCACCGATCGTGACGACAATACGCTTCCAGCCAATCATGGTACCAAAACCCAAACAAACGGAGATGAGCACCACAGCCCAGGTAACCCGAAATTCATAGGCGCCTTTAAGACTCTTTATCTCCGCCTTTGCGGTTTTGGCGGCGTCTCCTTGAAGTACATCACCCTTATCCGCCGACTCCATCTTGCGGTTATAACTTTGAATGGCTTTGCGGACAGCGAACACCGCAGCTTTATCTTTTGAATTAAACGTGTCTAATTGGGTAAATAATTGCCTGCTAATATCCGCCAATGGGGCGAGATGAATACTATCTGAGGGCATTGCCTGAACGATGGAAGACTCAATTTTTTGCACACTGGCTTTTGCGTTTTCCACATTAAAATTGGGCGCAAGCGCAAATTGCATCGGCATAAATGCAATGAGTACCACCAAAAGCAGGCCGACTCCTTTTTGACCATCATTGTTGCCGTGGAAATAACTTACCAGGGTACAGGTGACCACCAGAATACCCCTGATCCACATCGGTGGGGCTTTTTTGGTCTCGTCCGGCGATTTGAAAATGGATTTTTTCTTAATCATAGATCGCAACAGGAACATAAGCCCAATGGCAAGTGCGAAGCCAAAAAGTGGGGATACCAGCAAGGACATGCCAACGTCTTTTGCTTTATCCCAATTGGGTCCTGCTCCTCCGTGAACGGTGAAAAAGGCAAAACCGCCACCCAACAACGCACCGATCATGGTGTGGGAACTGGAACAGGGAATACCAAAATACCAGGTTCCCAGGTTCCATGCGATGGCGGTGACCAAAATGGCAAGCACCATGGCAATGTTTTCATTGAGCGGGATGGTCATCATGTCATTGAGCGGCATAAGCTTCATCATGCCCATGGCCACAGCAATGCCACCGAACATCGCGCCGAGGAAATTCCATATTCCTGACCAGATGACCGCAAAAACAGGCGGTAAAGTCTTGGTGTAAATGACCGTCGCAACGGCATTGGCAGTATCGTGGAAGCCATTGATGGCCTCAAATACACAGACTGCAATCAGACAAACAATCAGAAGGATGGACGCGTTCGTGGAGAGATCCGCGATAAAACCCAGCATCATAGGATGGGAAGTTTAGTAGTTCGTTAAATTTGACTTTGGACAGGAAGATTTTGCAATTCAGACTATTCGCAAAAAGCACAAAACAAACTGTCCAACAAAAGCAAGGTTAGGAAACTTGGCACAAAAGTAGAACCGCCAAACTTGCAGGATAGCAAGTCCAATATTAAGTTAGGGTTAAGTTATGAAGTGATGAAGTGATAAAGTGATGAAGTGATCGGGTGCCATCACTTCATCACTCTATCACTTCATCACTTCAAGCCCCTCATTCCCCGTTCGAAATCGGCAACAAAACCTCCACTCGGGTACCGGAACGTTGTCCATTGGTGATATCCGCTAAATCATAGATTTGTATAAAACTATCCCCTGGTCGCTTCTGTATCTGGTGCAATAAAAGCAGGCGCTCGTGGGTGATCTCCATACCCCGTGAGCGGTGTTTCTGGAAGCCAGCGCCTGCCAGGGCGGCTGCTTTTTCCTGGCCTTTGTTGAAGCCCACTCCATCGTCTTCAATGGTGCATCGCAGTAAATATTCATCATCCGGCATCACTTCGAATCGAATGGTAAGCCGGCCTTCCTGCCGGGGACGCAACCCGTGTTCTATCGCATTTTCGACGAAAGGCT
>JAUSMG010000072.1 GCA_030645295.1 Saprospiraceae bacterium
ACTTTTAACTTGTTACTCGAAATTCGCTGCTAAGGTATACGTCTATTATTGGAAATATTTAACCCAATAGAGCAAGAATGTGTCGGCTTTTTACACCTTATACATAAAAATGCCGAAGCGCGAAGACACACAGTGATGCTCTGTGCCTCCGCGCTTCGGCGGTTAAAAATGAGGCGGGTAAATTTAAAGCCGTATCAGTCGCCCACTTTGGATCAAACCTCCGGCACAAACACGCCAGATATAAATCCCTGACTGGGACATAGCAGCGGCGGGAATTTCTAAAAAATGAGCTCCGGAAGCCAGCCAGGATGCCGAATGCCAAAGTATCTTTCCAGACAGGTCGCTGATTTCCAACAACACTTTTTCCGGCGCAATCAGGCGCAAGGGT
This sequence comes from Saprospiraceae bacterium, assembly GCA_030645295.1. Lineage (GTDB taxonomy): Bacteria > Bacteroidota > Bacteroidia > Chitinophagales > Saprospiraceae > M3007. The sequence continues at coordinate 389 of JAUSMG010000072.1, forward strand.
AATTGCGCGGAACCCGTGGTTGGATTGGGCATCGGATCGAACACTTGAGGCCTTCCCGTCTCAACGGAGTTTGCCTTTTTAGAAAATACCAGTTGAAGCGGGTGGCTAATACCCGCTGCATCATAGGATTCTGGCAGAATGTTGGTCTCTCCGGACAAACTGATGATCTCTGATAGGCGAGCTGTCGAACGCGCTTTTACACGCAAACGCATTAAAACATCGCCCGGCAAAATGGCACTGGACACGGCATCCGACCAACTCAGGTTCAACACACCTGCCTCTGGTTTCGCCCAATGCTCTGCACCCAACGAAACGGTTTCACCCGGTATAATCTCCTCTATTTCAAGTATTTCGGGGTCGAATTTCATAGAAAACTGGAAACCTTCCCAGGCTGCGCCTTCGGTTACACGAAGCGGAATTTCCAGTAGTTCTCCCGCCTGCATGCTTAGGTCGGGTAATTCTAGCAAAGCTGTTGTACCGCGACTTTCGGCAACACCTTGCAGCGTATCTATATTAGAAGCGGAGCCATTCACATCACCCATTTTTATTCCCCTGAAAGAGAGTTGAGTTGGATAAGCGCTTATAGGCAGCACTGGCAGTGAGTACATTGTGGGGCATTGCCCAAAAAATGGATTAGCCCAAACGGTGCAGGTATCCACAAAAAAACGCCAGGAAGGGGTACTGTTGGGGAGTTCACTTTTCAATCCCAGAATCAGTTTCCGGAGTTCTACAATGTCATAACTCGTCACAGAATTACTGAGGTTCGCATCGGCGGCGACAATCTTCCAGCCAGCATCGAAGGGCTCAAGGGATAGAATATGTTTGGAGATCAGGACCAGATCGTAGGTCGTCACTCCATTGAGTGGAACCGTATCTTTGGTTGCTTCAAGGGCAAAATGGCTTGTGGGAGGCAGTGTGTTTAATTCGACGCAACCGCTGTTATAAACTTCAATTGGGGTGATGATGGGTGGCTGATTTGGAATAATCCAGCGGGTATTAAAAGCAACATCACGAATAATCTCGTCATTCGAGTAGTTCCGTGCACAAATGCTGGGGAACGGGACGTACGGGCAAACACCCGCTGTATCATACACCAGTACGGCACTGGTGCAATTTTCGAGATTCCCCACCTTGTCTTTGGCCCAAATTTCAATCAACTGATTTTCACCATGTTGGCAATTATACATGACCGTATCCTGCGGATTGCCGAGGGTGTCAATGGGGAACCCAAAGCCTGTACCGACACGCCGCATACCCAGCACCAATTGTGTGTCGGGCGTAATATTGTCGAAAACCGTCAGGAGTGCATCGGATAAGTGAAGGGTAGCAGATTGGTTTACATTAAGTTCCACCGCTACCATAGGCTGGCAGGAAATCGTGGGCTTTTTACAGTCTTTGACCTTAAAATTCCGATCGCAAAACCGTTCCACCATGTCTTGCGCTACACGCCATTCTATGCGGTGACGACCCTCCGGCAAAAGCACCGGCGAAAAATTATAGGGATCAGCATCCGTGCAAAAACGCACCCAACCCGTGGTGGTGTCCCCTGAATAGGCAATTTCGATCGCGAATCGATAAAGCATAGAATCCGGTAAAAGACGTTGGTCAAACCAAACCGTATCGCCACCGGAATAGCCGGGATTAAAGGAGTTATTCGCCATTACCCGACCGGCTGGCGGCAGGCTGGAGCTTTTCAAAACTGTTTCCTGCAAGTCGTCATTGTCCAGATCCAGATAAAGGATGAATGAAATGGAAGAAAGCCCGCCACCATTACAACCCTTTACTTTTATGTTGAGGTCAATGGGGCCTTCGTGAAGATCGTTATCCCCAATGGACGGACTTACAGTAAATGGAAAATAGTTCCATAGTGGTACCTGATTGGTACTCTCATCGCAGTAAGTAAGCGTACTCTGCGGGCAATTGACAATGCTGGGACATTGCTGCGCGGTAAGTTGGACACAGGAAAGGCAAAACGCTAGGCCAATAGCTACGCGTAAGCCTTCCCCCAAAGGCTGGTGTATCGGTTTTCTCATAATCGGTATGGTTAAAAAAGCAGATTTTCCAACCTGCTATAAAAAGGCTTAAAAGCACTCACCCCTACGGGGGAGTGTCAAAAATTCAGGGCGACCCAAATTTAAGCACGAAAAATAATTTTAGTTAAGCGGATTGGACCGAAAAATTAACGCTTTGACAGGTGGGCGACAAAAACAAGGAGCAGCAGGCTTTGACTACGACAACGATATGCAGCTGCTCGGGGTGGGCGAACGTCTGGAAGAAGCCCAAAAATGGGACGAAGGCATAGCGCTATTCGAGGCCTACACCCGGCTTTTCCCGCGCATCGTGGTATGCCCTAAGGATGCCGTAAGGCTATTGCCACAACCTTTCTTTATAGGAATTTGTTTAGCGTTTGTGTCAGATCTGCTACCTTTAAGTATGTGAACTCAATAGTTTATATGAATAATATTTTGAATTCCCGACAATCCTAAGGTTTTAAAAATCTTAACTGTTGGCTTAAAGTACGATATAAATTTTGCTAATAGAATTTTCCCTTCCGGCACAATCCTGTCATTTCGCTTCAATCCTTTTCCAATGTCCATTACTGTACGCCGAGTGTTGATTGCTATATCCATCCTAATTACGTTGATCGTCATTGCAACCATTGTATTCGTGCGGGTGTGGCTTGACCCGCTTTTAAAAGATCAGTTGGAACAACGGATAGCTCAATCCAGCAATGGAATGTACGCGCTGCAAGTGGATCGCTTCCATGTCAACCTATTCACCGGATCGGTGAAAGCGGATGGAATACAGTTAACGACCGATTCAATTCGCTGGGATTCTATTCGCCAAACCTCTCCTGACGATACCCCGCTAAAAATTGAACTCCAAATACGCCGACTGCGCATTAAAAATGTGGGGCTCCTGCAGTATTGGCGAACCAAGGAGATTTCTCTGGATAAAATACTGATTCGGGACCCACATATCAACCTGACCTCCATCCTGGACACAGCACTGGTAAAATCTCCCAAACAGGATTCGCTGGTAAAAAAGGGCCTGCTCGATCGTCTTCCCCAATTGATTGCGTCATTCGCAAAAAAAATATACATCGAATCGGTCACTGCGTCTAATGGAAAAATGTCCATCCGTACTTTGCATGATAGTAAGACCAGCTTCCAGCAAGCCGATAGCATTGAATTCAATCTGACCAATATCAACATTGTTGCCAATGACACCACGGAGAATAAGCGTGTACTATACGCAGACCAAATGTCCCTTAGTCTGCGCAATTACGAATTGTACCCCAATGGCGATTTATATGGCTATCGCATCAATTCCGCAACGGTTGATGGACAAAAAGATATAGCAACTTTGGAAGTAATTACCATACTTCCAAAAAGCACTGATGCTGAATTCATGCAACGATTAAAGCTCCGTACCCCGAGACTTAAGATAAGGATGCAGGAGATTCAGATCCACAAACTAGATCTGTTCAGGGCGCTGCATAAAAAAGAATTGAACATGGAATCAGTCATCGTAGAAAGCGCCCGGATAGATGTATATCAAAACAAAAACCTTCCCCTGAGTCGGTATAAAAGAATGCCGCATGAATTGTTTCGGTCCATTAAACCGCATTTAAATATTGATACTATTCTAGTACGCAATTCCAACATCCTTTATACAGAATACCATGGCGAACAGGAGGGACAAATTGAATTCGAAAATGTCAATGGCGTCATCCTGAACATCAGCAATGATACCCTGAAAATGACAGACGCGACCCCTGCCCGTATCGATGCGCGGGCTGAATTGATGGGCGCGGGTTTGCTTGATCTTTCACTCCGGCTACCTTTGCTGGCAGAAAGCTTCCGGTGCGACTATTCGGCCAATTTAGGCCGGATTGATATGACCTATTTGAATCGACTGTTGGAAGATCAAAATAAACTTCGCATAGAATCGGGTAACGCCGAACGCATTATCCTGAACGTTGAAGTACGAAATGGTTTGGCACAAGGCACCATTGAGGCAACCTACAATGACTTAAAAGTCAGCGTTTTACGTCAAAAGGACGGGAGTAAAAAGAGATTTTTATCCGTGATAGCCAATATTGTGCTGCGGGGAAAAAACGAACGGGGATCCGAAAGCCAGCCGTTTAAAGTTGGCGCCGTTTACTACCGTCGTGAGCCTACGGATGGAATTCTCCGCTTTATCTGGCGCTCGGCACAGACGGGATTGATAGCCACTTTGGTGCCGCGGAAAATTAATCTGGACAAGATGAAAGAGTGAACATTGTTTTTACTTCTTTTGCACTGCAAAATTTGTAGAAAACCAATGGAC
>JAUSMG010000264.1 GCA_030645295.1 Saprospiraceae bacterium
CTGCATTCCCAAAGTCAAGGCAAGGCACCCCTGAATAAAGTAAACTATCGCTGCACTGCGCCACTGCTGCATCCCTATTCCAAAACTATTCGATATAATTTTTAGGCTATTCATTTTCACATCAAAAAACTAACCGTATGCATCAGATTTTGAATCCAAAAAATGGATTTTGCCGCGTATTTCCATAGCGCGGCTTTTTCTGGATGCAGGGTCATGCTGTTGTTGTTCAGGTCGACATCTAAAGCAATTTTTTGCAGGGGATCAATTTGCGCGGAGACGATTTTCATTCCATCTCGAAACTCAAAGACCTTCGAACCTTCTTCGCCTGACCAATGCATGGTTCTGGTGCTTCCATCCTCAAAAGTCACCAGTATTTCTACCGGAAAAATCCAATCGCCTTTGCGTTGAATCTCCACTTTGGAAAGGGTAGGGGACGGGCCACTTCCATCTTGAAAGGTAAATGCCGTGCTGGAATTGCCAAAAACACCTTGTGTGGCGGGCAATTCCTCATTGGAAATACGAACGACAGCGTAGTCCAGCACAACGGCATCATAAATACTTTTTTCAAACAAACCGTAGACCTTCCGCGCGAAAACCGTGTCCTCCAGCGTGTTCAGGCCCTCTTTCAAAACGGCCATAAAATCAGCGCCTTTTGGGTGCCGGAATTTCCAGCGTTCAAAATAGGTCTGTATGATTTGGTCCATCTTTTCCCTGCCAATGAGGGCTTCCACCGTGTGCAAAGTTGTAGCGGTTTTGCTGTAGATCAAGGGCTTAAAATTGGCATCCGAAAAGTCCCAGCCCGGCCGCGCCACAGTGCCTTCGCGGGGATTGGCCATTGTGGTGTACTCTAATCGGGTCAGTTCGCGGTTGTCGAACCGATAGCCGAAAATATCCACCAGTGCATGTTTTTCGCCATAAGCGGCATCAATGATCCGGTCTTCAAAATAGGTGACAAAACCCTCGTCTAGCCAGGCTTCTTCCTTTTCATTGGAGGCCACCATTCCCATAAAGTATTGATGTACAAACTCATGCACGACCAGAGATTCTGTTATACGTATATGGGAGGGCATTCCATAGAAAGTGCCTACAGTGATCAGGGTCGGGTATTCCATCAATCCCGATCGCAATCCGTGAAAGGGTGGATCCACCACCGTGATGCTTCTGTAAGGGTATTTCCCAACGTGTTTGTCCAGGTATTCAAGCGAAAATTTTAGCGCGTGCAGGTATCGTGGTCCCAAATTGGCGTGTTCCGGTGGAATCAGCAATCGAATCTGAACGTCTTTCCAAATGTCTTCTTGCACCGTGAATCTGGGATATACAGACCAGGCAAAATCGATCACATCCTCTACATGGTAGTGCCGGGTGGTGGTGCCTTCGAAATCGTTTGTTTTCTCGCTGACCAGGCAGCCCGAGGCGCCCATAACAAACTTACTATCGGCAGTGATGTGGACATCGTACACCCCAAAATCTGCATAAAATTCTGTGTGGCGATGAAACTGGTGGCAGTTCCAGCCCCAGTTGCCGGCAATATCTTGCTCAAATACACCGAGTTGCGGAAACCAGTGACAAAACAAATAAAAGTCTTTGCTGTACCCGGCCCTGGCAATGGTTTTTGGCATTTGTGCGCGCCATTGCAGGTGAAAAACGCCCGTTTCTCCTGGTAGAATTGGTCGATCTAAGGTCACTTCCAGTACGGATTGGTCGGCGGTATTGTCATCATCCGGTTGGACAAATTTCATTTGATCACTTAGATCTGCGCCGCCCTCCCACGCTATTTTTTTTATGTCCACCCAGCCCCATTCATTTTGGTTGCGTTCGGCAAAACTTTGCCCAAATATTTTTCCTGCCCCCTTCAGAAAGGTCGATTCCGTGTTTTTAAACGCATTGAGGTACAAATACATCCGCAATTCGCGCACAGGCACGGGCGACAGGTTGGTGAATCGGATGGTTTGCGTGGCCTCAATGGATTTATTTTGGTCGTCCAGGGTCACATGAATCTCATAATTCGCCGGGCGGGGACTGAATGGTTTCGGAAAAAACGGGTCACATTGGGCAAACCCCGTTTTCATGAAGAAAAACAGAATAAAAGTGAGTGGGAAACTGCGAATGACGCCGTTCATGTTGCTGTAAATTGATTGTCCACAAAGGAAGGGAGAATTGTGGCTTTTTGCATCAATAGTAGATTTGTTTCACACAAGGACCCAACGCCACAAGGTCTGGAAGGTTTATCGTTGGGTCCTTGAGTGAAATTACCAGGCCTGATCGCTAATATCGGATAGTCTAATTATTGCAAAATACCGATTTTAAAAACCATACCTTTGTGTCATGGAATGGAAAAACTACCCTTACCAATTCGATGGTCTAGAGCATTACCTGAGCCGGATTCAGGATAAAAAGGCCAGATTAGATGCATTTCACCCGCTCCCGGAGGCGGCTTTTCGGAATATCAAAAACAGCCTGAGCCTGGAATGGACCTATAACTCTAACAGCATTGAAGGCAACACCCTCACCCTCCAGGAGACCAAAATGGTGATTGAAGACGGATTGACCATTCGGGGGAAATCATTGCGGGAACATTTTGAAGCGGTCAATCACCAGGAGGCCATTGAATTTGTGGAGCATTTGGTTTCTGATCAATATGTTTTGAAGGCTAATGATATTTTGGATGTACATGGCCTGGTGCTGCAAAAAATCGAAAAGGAGTTTGCCGGACGGTATCGAAACTCCGGGGTGCGGATATCGGGCGCTAATTTTTCACCGCCCAACGCACTTAAAGTGGATGCCTTGATGGAGGATCTGATTCAATGGGTTACTGCAGAAACGAACCCACTGGAGGTTTTCGTCAAAGCGACCATTTTTCACCATCGTTTTGTGTGGATCCATCCTTTTTTTGATGGCAATGGCCGCACCGTTCGCTTGCTGTTCAATCTGCTCCTGATGAAGGCTGGTTTTCCACCGGCCATCATCTTGAAAAACGACCGGAAGAAATATTACGATGCACTAAATAAGGCCAATTTGGGCGATTATGGCAAATTATTGTTGTTGGTCATGCAGGCTTTGGAGCGTTCTCTGGATATTTATTTGGGCAATTTTTCCAACACATACGACCAATATCAGTCCATTTCAGCTATCGTGACCGAGCCGGATTTTCCCTATGGACAGGAATACATCAGTTTGCTGGCACGACAGGGGAAAATAGACGCTTTTAAGGAAGGGCGAAATTGGCTCACCACTAAAGAGGCCGTAATAGAATACATGAAGTTGCGGCAGCGAAAAAGCGTTAAAAAGGTAGTCGTCTAACCCCCTACATTTGCTACCTAAATTTTTACTTAACAATCAACACACCATGAAAAAAATACTTTTGACCACCCTGGCTCTTATCGCCTCCATTTCACTTTTTGCGCAAGAATCAGATGGCGATAATTGGATGCGATCCGAAGGCTCATTGGAAGGATTTGTAATTGGTAGTCACTACTTTACAATGGTATCGGACGCCAATTTGCGCGAAAGGTCAAACACGCAATCCACTGTAATTACCAAACTTCCCATTGGTACGCCCTTGGAAATCGTCGGTGTTAGCACGGACTCACTTTCGCTGCGCGGCGTAAAATTGCCCTGGGTCCAGGTGCGCACCAAGTCCCCCGGCCAACCTGAACAGGCAGGCTATCTCTGGGGCGGATTCCTGGCTCTGGCCAGTATTCATACTCCCAATGATGAATACACGCCCAATGCGGGCGTGAAATACCTGACCGGGGTGGCAGCATATGATGAGCTTAAACACCAGATTACTGTTCAGGTGCGCGTGGCTAAAGAGGGTAAAGAGCTTTCTAAATGTGAATTTAACACCAGTGGCGATTTGTCATATTACCCCAGCTTTGAAGTGAGTTTTGAGCCATTTCAAAAGGTAAAAGCCGTGCTATCCGTCAATTACTATTACCCGGCCTGTGGCTATCCATCGGGCAACAACCTGTTGTTCTGGCAGGAAAACAACCAGCTGACCAAGGTACTTGAAACCTCTTCCGTCAGCGAAGGTGGAGTATTTTATGATTCCGAAGAATCCATCCTGCCCACCCAGCGCGGTGGCATTGGTGACCATATCGTGGTGACCCATGATCATTCTGAATTTGAAGAAAAAGGCGAGGATCTGGTGCGCAGCAGCCAAAAGTTTGGCGTAACGGTGTACAAATGGAACGGCGCTAAATTGTTGAAAGTAAAGGAGATAAAATAGCGTTTCAAGGTACAAACCTTTCATAAGCAGCCCGTCCGGTTTGGACCTCTACTCCAAAAATTTCCACGAAATGAATATTAGGTTTCAGCCCGAAAAGCGTTGGTTCCAATTCAATGAAAACCCGTTTTAAGTAGGCTTCTTTTCCATGGAGTATCATGACGACCACGGGGCGACCCTGGGCGTTTTTTTTCAGGCGAAACTTGCGTTGCGAATAGGACACCAGATGGAAAATATACTCATTTGTTCTTTCTGAAATATTGGCTTTTACGCCATAAGCGAGCGTACGTTGCAGGTAATTCAAATCTTGTCGTTGACCATATTCTGAAAAGCGCAACCAATAGACGTCGATGGGCTGCTCTTTCTGAAACTGACCATCAGCCCCGATTTTAGCATCGTAGACTACGGTATTGGGACTGCCAGTGCGCTGTATATAAAACAGTCGCTGAAAAGCATCCGGCGGGGTAGGGTAGGAGTCTTGGGCTTGAATATGGAGACTTGAAAGTCCTACGAGAAGGAAGAGCAGTAGTTTTTTCATTGTTTGGAAAGGTTGTTGCGGTTAAAAATCCAGTTTGAACCGCGCTCGAATGCCCCATTTGCTCACGCCGGGCAAATCGGTATAGGTCAAGCGCCTCACATAGTCCACCCGAAACAGTTTGAAGATGTTAGCTATGCCTACGCTGGCCTCCATATAAGGTTGGTTTTCAAGGGTATTAGTAACCGTCCGCCCATGTTCGTCTACCGGGAAACGAAGCAATCCATTTGAGTTGGTGGGGCGGTTATTATCATCCAACCCGCCATACAAGCCTTTAAAACTGGCCACTTCCCGCCATTTCAGACGTTTCAGCAGGGGGATTTTATTGAAAAAGAAGCCGCCAAAATTGTGCTGGATATTCAGTGCCACATACTTGTCGCTGGCAAATTCCAGGAAGTTCATCAAGTTGTAGGCCTGCAACTGATAGGAGTAGGTCTGGTTGGCCCGGTGAATTTCCAACAAAGGATAAGGTACGGTACCAAACACCCTTCCAGCCTCCAATGACCAATCCGAAATGCCCAAGGGCGCGATGTAAAAGGTCTTGGTAACCTTGGCCATTAAAGTCTGATAATTGTATTCTCCACCCAACACGTCTTTCACGCCCGCCTGGAAATTGACCTGAAAAACCGGATACTTGTTCATGATCGGGATCCGATAGGTTTTACCCTGATAAAACTTCTCATTGGGCGCATAACGAATCGAAAATCCGAGGGTAGCTGTAGCAATTTCAGCCTGATATTGCGGGCCATCCACCCCAGGTATCTGATAATCAAACATTAAAGCCCCGCCCGGCGATTTCTTGACTTGTCGGGCCATCAAGGTGTAACTTAGCCCCCGACGCAATTCCCGAACGTACTCTATATGCAGGGCGTGGTTGTAAATCATCTTGTCGTTCACGCCCCGCTTAAAAGAGAGCAAAATATTGTCTTCTTGTACAAATTGCAGGCTTTCCCCGGGTATTTGGGTCTCGTTTTGGTAAGATACCGTCATTTGGTTCATTGGAAAGACGAGCGGCTTTTTGTTGGCGAATGCATATGTGAGTCCGCCATAGTATTTCCACTTTTCGTCCTTAAAACCATAGGCAGCATAACCTTCCAACAAAATATTTTTGGCTAAGCGGCCATTTGTGCGTCCGCCAATGCGGGGGCGAAATCCTTCTACGGCATTAAAACTGTAAAAGGTATTTACAGGACCCAGATCAAACCAATCGAAGGTTTTGAACCCCGCCAGCAAGAGCACCGCTAAATCCATGGTGCGGCGAAAGGCAGGCACGTTCTGAATGCTGTCCACCATTTTGTAAATGCCGACTTCTGTCTTGGAAAGAGGGTTGTGGCGGCGTGATGCCCAGAAATTCGCGTCCCGCAGCATGGAGTTTTCATCTACGATGGTGGTGACTTTGGTGCGAAAAAGGCTGTCGGGTAAGGTTTCGTTGAGGGTGTAGTTTTTATAGGAAACCGACTTTCGGCCTAAGATACTACGCCCTTTCTCCGATTTTATAAACTGAAAATCCATCGAGATATCGTCTTTTATCAACATCAGGCGACGGTTTTCTCCTTCTCCAAAAAAATCAAATTCCTGCTCCAGGTGTAAATCAGACACCCAGTTCAGGTTAATATTTTTAGAAATACCCATCTGCACTTTGCGTACGGCATAGGTCGAATCAAGCGAAACCAGCATATTGCCGACAAAGGCCAGGTCATTTTTGTTTCCGGGAGCAAAAAAGAAGTCTACATATTGAGCACCTTGATACTCAACGGTATCAATGATGTAAAACCGATACATGGACGGGGCCAGATTGGACAACGGACCCACAAACTGCGTACTCAGTAGGCTGATATTGGCGTCATAAATGTCTACGTTCTGGTAAAGGTTATTCAAATAGGTCGATACACCATCTTCCTCCAAATAACCTTTCAAACCAGTCTGTTGCTCACCGGTCACGTACTCTTTTTCCGTTTTTGGGTCTTTGCGGTAATAGACATTCATCAGGCGTTCGCGCAGGTACACGGGCAGGGCCACTTTGCCATTTACGGCATTGGTGTCCACGTTTTCAAAGATGAATTGAAACTTGCGCAACGAACGGCGATTACGAAATTTGTCCGTAACGTTGTTGATGTCCAATTGCAGTTTCTCGTATGCCTCGTAATTGTAATAATCCAGGCCCTGACGACGGTTTTGGTCCTTGTGCGCAAAAACTTGTCCGATCAAATTGACGGCGGGGTTGTTTTTGCGGCGGTATTTTTCAGGACGGATTTCTACTTCGTTTAGGGTAACCGTGGCTTCTGATAGTCGCACTACGAGTTCGTTGCGCTCACCAGCTTGGATGCTGATGGTTTCCGTTTTGTAGCCAATGTACGATACTCGGATTTGTGTCACCCGATTGGAGGGCTCCAGCAGGAAGTTGCCACCCAGGTCCGTTCGGGTTCCCAGATTTTCGCCGAGGGTTTGTACCGTTGCATAGGGCAATGCCTCATTGGTTTTGGCATCTAACACTTTACCATGGATGCTGGTGCCTTGTGCTGCTAACCAGCCCGATACCAGGAGCATCAGGAGCAACAGTGAATTTTTTGGTGTGGATTGTAGATTAAAACGTTTCATATCTTAGGCTTTTTCATTTTTGTGCTTTCCGGAGCGCTTCCGGAATTATAGCCAGCCTGCTTTTTTATACCATTCCACCGTGTTTTTCATACCACTAAACAGGTCGAACTCCGGCTTAAATTGTATGGTTTCAAACAGTGGCGAGACATCGCAGTGCCAGTTTTCGGCGGCCAATTCGGGCAATTTATCCCGGCTCAGCGGGGATGGTTTGTTTTGCCAGCGGCCAATGGTTTCGGAAATGCCCGCAACCTGTTTAACCAGGCCCAGCGGCAATCGAATTTTCAAGGTTTTTTTACCACCCAGTGATTCCCGGATTGCCGCACTGAGGGCTTCAGTGGTGTAGGCATTGCCATCCGAAAGGATAAATTTTTGATGATTTGCCTGGGTTTCGGCATCAAGAATCTGGAAAATCGCGCGGGCCACATCCGATCCGTGAATAAAACTCAGGCGTTGAGATTGTCGGCCAATGGTCATTTCCAGGCCCATTTTAGCCATTTTTATGACGGTCAAAATGTCCCTTTCCCAAGGCCCGTACACAGCAGTAGGCTGCACCACTACCCAAGAAAGTTCGCGGGACAAAGACTCCAGATATCGTTCGGATTCAAGTTTACTTTCGCCATAGGGCGTGAGTGGCTGAGGGGTTTGATTCGCATGGATCATGGGGCTCCCGGTAGCTGCAGCCCCCAAGGCCGCTAAACTGCTGACAAACAGAAACTTATCAGGCAAGGACCCCGTCTCTTGCAAAGCCATTGTTAGACGACGGGTGTTTTCGGTGTTGCCTTCCCGAAAAGCATCCCGGGTCAGAGCTTTGGTTACGCCCGCGTTGTGAATGACCCAATCGAATCGCCCAACGGCCTGGAGCTGCTTTGTCAGTGCTGAAACATCTCCCAGGGAGAGTTGCAACAATTGCAAACCAGGGCCATTTAGGCGGGTTAAATCGCTGTTGGGGCGTACCGCTGCCGTTACTTCGTGCCCGGCCTGAAGTGCCTGAGCCACGAGGTAACCGCCAATAAAGCCACTGGCGCCGGTGATGAGAATGCGGGCCATGATTTAGAGCGATTTTTCGTAGATTCGGTGTTTACGGTATACTTTTCCCTGAATTTGCAGCAAAGCCCGGTTCATGAGCTCGTTATTTTCCAAAATCCAGGAGGCTTCAGCGCGTTGGATTCCTTTGCGCAGCGCAGTCTGGTAACTGCGTACATAAAAGCAAACATCCAGCCCTGTCCGGCGATATTCAGGGAGAATGCCAAGCGCAACAATCCGAAGGGTTTTGATTGATTTTCTGCCAAACAGGAACTTGAACAGACCCGTTGGAAACAACCTTCCTCGTGGAATTTTGATAAAAATCTCGTTCAGGTTTGGAACGGAGAGCGCAATTCCAATGGCTTTTCCGTCTTTTTCCGCAAAGTAGATGAAGTCAGGATCAATGGCCATTTTCAAGTCCTTCCCCATTTGTCGCACTTCTGCTTCCGTCATGGGTACAAAACCCAGGTTTTTATCCCAGGAAGCATTGTAAATGGGCAAAAATTTGTCTACCTCCTGATCGAAATTTTTCATGTCAATGGTTCGGATTGTGATTCCTTTTTGGGCGAGCCGGTTTTCCAATTGACTGCTTAATTCCTGCAATTTCGGTGTGAGCTTTGCCGGGAAAAACTCATAACTGAGTAAATCTGAATGCTTAACAAATCCATATTGTTCCAAAAAGGGGGCATAATACGGGTAGTTGTAAGTCGTAAGCACAAACGGCGGCTCCTCAAAATTCTCGATCAGCACGCCACAAGTCTCATTGGTAGAGAAATTAGTTGGCCCAATCATGCGCTCCAGGCCATGTTGTCGAAGCCAGTCCGCAGCGGTGTCTAAAAGGGTTTTAGCGACATTATAGTCGTTAACGATATCAAAAAAGCCAAAAAAGCCACTCTTTTCTCCGGTGAAACCAATGTAATTCTGGTTGTAAATTGCAGCAATACGCCCCAGGATCTTGCCCTCCGGCGAACGTGCCAGAAAATATTCTGCTTTAGAATGCAGGAAAAATGGACTCGTTTTGCGGTTCAACAGGGCCTCCTGAGCCATGAATAGCTCGGGCACATAGTTCGGATCTCCCGCATACAAGTCGTGGGGGAAGTCTATAAAATGCTTCAAGGCCCTGTTTCCTTCTACTTTTTCAATTCGAATGAATTGGAACTTCACAACTTGATCTTCGAGTGTTGCATCGATTTTCATGCTGGCATTAAGTTGGAATGATCGAAGGTTTGTTGTTCGAACAAGTCCAGTTTTTGACCATTGTGATGCATGATCTCCACCGCCCGGTCAATTTGTTCGAAAGAATGCGTCGCCATCAAAGAGAAGCGGATCAGGGAATCGGTACTCCTGACCGCCGGCGAAACCACCGGATTGACAAATACCCCATCGTCAGCCATCATTCTTGCAAACTGGAAGGTTTTGTGATTGTCGCGGATGTAAATGGGCAAAATGGGCGACTGTGTGTGTCCAATTTCAAAGCCTGCGCTTTTCAATTGGTCCATGGCATAGTGCGTGTTTTGCCAAAGTTTATCAATGCGCTCGGGTTCAGCACGAATGATCTCGAGCGCAGCCAGAGCACTTGCTGCGGAAGCCGGAGTCATGCTGGCGCTAAAAATTAGGGCGCGAGAGTTGTGTTTCAAATAGTTGATCATATCGCGATCGGAAGCCACAAATCCACCCAAAGAAGCCAGTGATTTTGAGAAGGTGCCTACGATCAGGTCCATCTTATGTTGTATCCCGAAGTGACTGCCGGTACCCCTTCCTTCGTTCCCAAGTACACCGATAGCATGCGCATCATCAACGATGATGGTAGCATCGTACTGTTCTGCTAATTTTGAAATGCCCGGCAGGTTGGCTATGTCCCCTTCCATGCTGAAGACGCCGTCCATTACAATGATTTTGGTACAATCGCCTTCAACACGCCGGAGCTGCTTTTCGAGTGATTCCATATCGTTGTGACGGTACTTCATCACTTTTCCAAAAGACAAACGCGTGCCGTCAATAATGGAGGCGTGCACCAATTCATCAATGAAAATGTAATCGTTTCGTCCGGCAAGCGGTGCAATGGCGCCCAGATTGGCCTGAAAACCAGTGCTATACAGCAACACGGCTTCCTTGTTAAGGAAATCTGCCAGGGCTTCTTCCAATTCAATATGGATATTGAGCGTGCCATTGAGAAAACGGGAACCTGCACATCCGGTACCATATCGTTGTACCGCGCGGTAAGCGGCTTCCTTAAGCTTTGGGTGATTGGTAAGTCCGAGGTAACTGTTGGAGCCAAACATGAGGGATAACTTCCCATCAATCATTACTTCAGTGTCTTGTTCAGATTCTATTACACGGAAGTATGGGTATAAATTCGCCTCTT
>JAUSMG010000270.1 GCA_030645295.1 Saprospiraceae bacterium
CGGTGTGGTAAAACGCTATGTATCAAAGATTTCCGGGCCGTTGCTGGATCGCATAGACCTGCATGTGGAAGTCACCCCCGTGAGTT
The DNA here is from genome assembly GCA_030645295.1 of Saprospiraceae bacterium. Lineage (GTDB taxonomy): Bacteria > Bacteroidota > Bacteroidia > Chitinophagales > Saprospiraceae > M3007. The sequence continues at coordinate 87 of JAUSMG010000270.1, forward strand.
ATGACGAACTCACCAGTACCGAACGCGCCAAACTCAACAGCACGGAGATCCGTGATCGAGTGCTGCAAGCCCGGGCTATTCAGGCCGAGCGATTCAAGGATTTGAAAGATGTGTACAGCAATGCTCAAATGTCTAACCGCATGGTAAAGGAGGTGTGCCAGCTTACTCCTGCAGGACTAACACTGTTGAAGACCGCCATGGAGCGACTGCAACTTTCGGCTCGGGCATACGACCGGATCTTGAAGGTGGCGAGGACCGCGGCTGATCTGGCGGGGAGTCCGGATATTCGGATTGAGGATTTGGCGGAGGCGATTCATTATCGGAGCTTGGATAGAGAGGGCTGGGCGGGGTGAGCTTCGATTTACGATATACGATTGATGACTTACGAATTAAGATTAGAATTTACAATTTGTTTATTTACAATTTAATATTTGGATTTTACCATGAATCATTCACCTAAAAAACTAAGTGCTTTTGAAATTGAAGCCCGACTTATCAGCTTTTCCGTTCGAATAATCAAAATGGCAGAAACGTTGCCAAAAGAAATGGCTGCCAAGCATCTGGCATCACAGATTATTCGTTCGGCTACTTTTCCAGCATTGAATTATGGGGAAGCACAAAATGCGGAGTCAATTGACGATTTTCTTCATAAAATGAAAATATGTTTGAAAGAGCTTCGCGAGACCTTTGTTTGCTTGAAGATTATTGATCAACGAGGCTGGTTTACTCAAGGCAAGCTATCGCCATTGCTGACAGAAAACAACGAGTTATTGGCCATTTTTACAGCAAGCACTAAAACCATTGCAAATAACAAATTAAACAATCTTAAATCAAAATCTTAAATCGTAGGTCATCAATCGGATATCGTAAATCCTACAGATCCACATGTTTTAAAACAACGATGGAGCGGCTCCAACTTTCGGCCCGGGCGTACGACCGGATATTGAAAGTGGCCCGGACCGCTGCTGATCTGGCGGGGAGTCCTGATATTCGGATAGAGGATCTGGCGGAGGCGATACATTATCGGAGTTTGGATAGAGAGGGGTGGGCGGGGTGATTCATACTTCGGTATTCGGCGTTCGGCGTTCGATATTCGAAATTAACACCGAACACAGAACACCGAATATCGAACACAGAACATCGAATATCGAAATGAAGTGAAAATGTTTAAATGCAATGATTTATGAACAGAAAACCCACAACCAAATATGATCTTGAAGATCGCTTAATCGAGTTTGCAGTGCGCATCATTGATACGGCTGAAGCATTGCCAGGGACGGTGGCCAGCAAAAACCTTGGCAGTCAAATTGTGCGTTCCGGGACATCTCCCGCTCTAAACTATGCAGAGGCCCAATCTGCTGAATCAAAGGCCGATTTTGTGCATAAAATGAAGATTTGCCTCAAAGAGCTCCGCGAAACTTTAGTTTGCCTTAAAATTATTCAGCGTAAAGGGTACTTCAAAGGACCGAAGATGATCTTAAAAACTGCTTTGGAGCGGCTTTCAGCTTACTGCCAGGAGTGCCGGAATTTGAAGGTGGCACGCACCGGGGTGGATCTGGCGGGAAGTGCGGATATACGGATCGAGGATTTAGCGGAGGGACTTCACCAGCGCTTAATTATGGCGAGGCTCAAGTAGCTGAATCCAAAGAGGATTTTGTTCACAAAATGAAAATTTGTTTAAAAGAGCTTCGAGAAACAATGATTTGTCTCAAGTTAATTGAGCATAGAGCCTGGTTTGTACAAGGCAAACTATCCGCACTTATTAAAGAAAATAACGAATTGGTGTCTATATTCGTAGCAATTGCCAAAACAGCGACTTCAAATCCCTCAATCAACCCTCGCAAATCCCATCTAAAATCTTAAATCATGTAATCTTATATCTTAATTCAAAACACACTCTAAGCGTGCAGGCAGCACCCTCTCGCGTATCTCGCTACTAGCTGAGGCTGGGGCATTGCGGTGACAAATTGTCGACTTGCAGCCAATTTGATATAGCAATTTGGCTGCAAGTCGTTTTTCTACCTATCTTGCAGCCAAATTGTTGATATTTCATGCAAAATATATTCGGACGAAAGATTGAAATAGCCCTGCTTCAATCGTTGAAAAACTCAAAAAAATCGGAGTTTGTAGCAATATATGGCAGGCGACGTGTAGGCAAAACATTTATGGTTCGCAAAGTTTTTAAAGAGCGTTTCAGTTTTCAATTGTCGGGCGTTGCCAACGTGGGTTTGAAGCAGCACCTCACTAACTTCCACAACGCCTTTCTGCGACTAGATCGCCAAGACCTACCCCAATCGCCGCCCAAAGATTGGTTCGAAGCTTTTAACCGCCTGAGCCTTGCTTTGGAAAAATCAGATGTCCCGAAAAAAATCATTTTCCTTGATGAACTCCCTTGGCTCGATACGCCCCAATCTAATTTCATTCCCGCACTGGAATATTTTTGGAACAGCTGGGCCTCGGCCCGGAGTGACGTACTGCTGATAGTATGCGGCTCGGCGGCTTCGTGGATTATCAACCAACTTATCAACAACCGGGGCGGCTTGCACAACCGGGTGACCGAGCGGATTTTGCTGAAACCTTTCACCCTTTCCGAAACGGAGGCGTTTTTGAAGTCAAAAGGCGGCAATTACGACCGCTATCAACTTTTGGAACTCTATATGGTGATGGGTGGCGTACCATTTTACCTTGAAAGCATACAAGTGAACAGGAGTGTGGCGCAAAACATTGATCGGCTCTTTTTTACGGAAGGTGGTCTTTTGGCTGGCGAATATGTAAACCTGTACCGTTCGCTGTTCAAGCGTTACGAAAAACATACTTCGGTGGTCGAGGCCCTTTCGCAAAAAGCAGGCGGGCTGAGCCGAAGCGACATACTCGAAATGACAAAATTGCCCAACGGAGGCTCGACCACCAGCGTTTTGGACGAATTGGAGCAATCCGGTTTTATCCGGCGCTACCTTCCTTTTGGCAAGGGCAAACGGGATAGCCTTTACCAATTGGTTGACCAATTTACCTTGTTTTACCTGAATTTTGTCAAAGACAACAAGGCCCAATCGGAGGGCGCATGGTTGGCACAACTCGACAGCCATCGGTGGCAAGCATGGAGTGGCTATGCCTTTGAATCGCTATGCCGATATCATGTGGATGCAATAAAAAAACACTTGGGCATTGCAGGCGTTTACACGGAAATTTCAACATGGAGGAGCCAGAAAAGCAGCCCAGGCGCACAAATTGACCTCGTAATTGACAGAAAAGACCGGGTCATCAATCTTTGCGAGATAAAGTTTTCGATAAAACCATTCACTATTTCAAAATCATATGCTGAAACCCTGCGCAATAAAATCATGGCTTTTAGAATGGAAACAGGTACTAAAAAGACCATTTTCCTCACCATAATCGCAGCAAATGGCTTGGCAATCAATGAACATTCCCAACAATTGGTGCAAGATTCCTTAGATATGAATGCGCTTTTTGAATAATATTCCTCATCGGTCCGCCTTCGGTTTCCGGGATACTTCCGGACAATGCTGCCTTAATCACCAACCGGCCGTTCCGCGCCCCGCATCATACGATCAGCGATGTGGCGCTTGTGGGCGGCGGGTCCGATCCGATGCCCGGCGAAATTGCATAATTCCGGCCAAAGTGGACAGCAATATCCGGCCAAAGTGAACAGTTGGAGAATGTGTTCAGCATAGCAGGGCATGTTTGTGTGTCATATCTTGGATCAGATCATAAAGGATGAGTTGGTCGGCTTCCTGGAAGGGGTGTAAGCCGAAGTCGTCCAGAATAAGGAGGTTATGTTTACCAGGCCACTGGAGCAGAGGAAGAGGAGGGCTCTGATTGTATAAGTGCAGGTAGCGGACCGGGAGATACTACTACGGTGTCTGGTGATAGAGAATTATGCCCTGTTGTTGACGTGTTAATTTTGTATACCCAGGAAGCAATAGACGCCTTCCCGGATGTTGAGAATATTGCCAATCAAGCATTCCAGAATGCCAGACAAGCATTGATGAATAGCGAGGTATATCCTGACGAAGTGGACTTGCAGCTCACAGGAGTTGAGCTTTTACCAGGGTTCACGGCTACTGGAACTTGGCTTGATGACACAATACCCATTACGACCAAAAACTCCCCTGCGCTACGGTGAGAGGACGTTCCTTCATCACCAAAAGGGGAAGCAGCAAGGTCAGGGCATTGCTCTTCAACTGTGCCCGAAGTGCAATGCGGTACAATAAGAACTGCAAAGAACTTTATCAAAGACTTATTGAAAAAGGTAAAAATGGCAAGGTCGCCCTCACAGCTGTCATGCACAAACTTGCTAGAATCATCTTTGGTGTCGTAAGGTCTGGATTCATGTACGACCCAGAATTCTCACTAAAAAAAGCAAAAACTCACTAAATAATTCACTCGGTAATCACAGTTCATCCGTGTTCCAATTCTATCAAGCGGAGCCAACTTCACACCCCCACCATCTCTCGCACCGGCAAAATCGCTTTCAATTTCTCTACCACAAAATCCACCTCCGCTTTCGTGTTGTAGTGCGAAAACGAAAAGCGAATGCTCTTCCGCATCGGATCGGCGTGAATGGCTTCGAGCACGTGACTGCCTTTTTCCGAGCCGCTCGAACAGGCTGAGCCGCCTGAACAACTGATGCCCGCGATGTCGAGACTCAGTAGCAGCAGCTCGTTTTTCGGGTTTGGCGGGAAAGACACATTGAGCACGGTGTAAAGGCTGTCGCCATCGCAGTCGCCATTGAACTGGATGTCTTCGAATATTTCTAAAAGTCTTTCTTTCAGGAAGTTACGAACCTCGCAGATATGCGCCACGCGTTCCTTCATTTCAGTGGTAGCTAGTTCGAGCGCTTTGGCGAGCCCAACGATGCCGTACACGTTTTCCGTGCCGCCGCGCATGTTGCGCTCCTGCGCTCCACCATCGATGAAGGGTTTGATCGGGGATTCAGGACTGATATAAATGAAGCCCACACCCTTTGGTCCGTGAAATTTATGCGCAGCGCCGGAAAGAAAATTGACCGGCGTCTCCTGCACGTTGATGGGAAAATGCCCAACAGTCTGCACCGTATCGGAATGGAAAAGCGCCCCGTATTGACGACACAAGCCGGATACTTTGCCGAGGTCGATCATGGTGCCGATCTCGTTGTTGGCATGCATGAGCGACACAAGTGTTTTTTTGTCGCCAGAATCAGCCAATGCGGATTCAAGTGACTGATAATCAGGTCTTCCAACGACATCTACCGGTAGCCAGACGACTTCCACGCCATCCACTTTTTCTACCGCTTCGATGGCGTGGGTGCCGCAGTGGTGCTCGGTAGGACTGGATATAATTCGCTGCACACCCAGGTCGCGCACGGCACATTTAATGGCCATATTATTGCTCTCCGTACCGCCGGAGGTAAAGAAGATCTCCCCTGTGCCCGCGCCAATGCTTTGTGCCACCGCCTTTCGCGCCGATTCCACGGCAGCGCGTACGCTCCGACCTTCTGCATGAATGCTGGATGGGTTGCCGTATTGACCGCGCAAAATGGGCAGCATCGCGTTAATTACTTCTTCGGAGATAGGAGTAGTGGCGGCGTTATCGAAGTAAACTCGTTGCATTGTGTTTGAATTAAGGTTCAAAGTGCCTAAGCGCAAATAGATTATATTAAACACATACGCACAATAGGACACATAGTCCCGATTTTCAACGCTATGTTTCCTAATGTTCCTATGTGTTTCATAGAAACTAATCGTGTTCATTTACTTAATGTGATCAACCTTCGGTGATAATTAACCTGTCCTAAGTGGTAATTCAGGTGCGTCAGCAAGTGGAGCAGCATATAGCGCGTCGTAACCACCTGGCCGTGTTTTTCCAAGGGGTAAATTTTGTCAAAATCAGCCTCTGTTAGGACTTGAAGGGAATTTTTTATGTCCAAAATGGTCTCGTCAAGGCCGGAAAGCAGTACTGAACGCGGAATATTTTTCAAAGAAAACTCCAGATCCCGTTGGCGAATATAGCCTGAATTGCCCAAAACCGCTCCGATGAAATGCTTTAAATTCCCTTCAAGGTGCAGACAAAGGTTTCCAGCAGAATTGGCGATGCCGAAGCGAATCTCCCAAATGGCGGACTCCTCGGCGTACAGTCTGATCTCCTCCTTGATTTTGAGGAGCTCGCGTTCGAAGAATTCGAGAAGGATTTCTTTCAGCATATTGATTGAATTATCCAAAATCTACTTCATCTCCCCAATATCCGCCATGATCTTCTTCGCCAAATTCCCTGCAATCACCTCTGAGTGGCTCTCCGAATACACCCGAATGATCGGCTCGGTGTTGGAGGGCCGTAGGTGTACCCAGCCATCGGCGAAATCAATTTTGAGGCCGTCTTCGGTGTTGATTTGCTCGCGGTGGTATTTTTCCTGTAGTCCTGCGAAGATTTTTTCGAGGTCAATATTGGGCGAGCGCTCGATCTTGGTCTTAGACATGTGATAGTCCGGGTAGGTCTTCCGCAAAATAGAGATTCGCTTGCCCGACTGCGCTAGATGGCTGAGAAACAACGCAATACCGATTAGCGCATCCCGACCATAGTGGAGTTCCGGAACAATGATTCCTCCATTGCCTTCACCGCCAATAACAGCATTAACCGCCTTCATTTTGTCCACTACGTTCACTTCGCCAACGGCTGCAGCGTGGTATTCACCACCGTATTTCAAAGTCACATCCTGCAAGGCGCGGGTGCTGCTGAGGTTCGAGACAGTATTGCCACCACCGCGTTTTGAAAGCACATAATCGGCCACCGCGACCAGCGTATATTCTTCCCCAAAAAGTTCGCCGTCTTCGCACATGAACACGAGCCGGTCCACATCAGGGTCCACCGCGATACCAAGATGGGCATTCTGTCGCTTCACTTCACTAGAGAGTTGGCCCAGGTGTTCTTTCAAAGGTTCAGGGTTGTGCGCGAACTGGCCGGTGATTTCACCATTGACCAGAATACACTGACAACCAAGGGCTTCGAGCAGGGGCGGTACTGCCAGAGCTCCTGTTGAATTGATCGCATCCACCACAATTTTAAAACCCTTGGCGCGTACGGCTACGGCATCCACCAAGGGATGGGCAAGGATCTGGGCGATATGCTTTTTTATGTACGAATCATCCTGACGGTACCCGCCAAGTTTGTCCACACTGGCATACTCAACCGACTTTTGTGCCACCAGATCCAGCACCTCAGCCCCGTCTTTTGCACTTATAAACTCGCCTTTATGGTTGAGTAATTTTAAGGCATTCCACTCTTTTGGATTGTGGCTGGCCGTGAGGATGATGCCGCCACCAGCCTTTTCGAGGGGGACTGAAATTTCCACCGTGGGCGTGGTGCTCAATCCCAGATCGACCACAGCGATACCCATGCTGCGCAAAGTGTTGACAACCAATGCGCTGGCTATTTCACCTGAAATACGCCCGTCACGACCGACCACGATGTTGGGGTTTCCAGTAGTGCTCAGCACCCATTGGCCAAAGGCTGCGGTGCATTCTACAATGTCTTGCGGGGTAAGATTTTCGCCCGGCCGGCCACCGATGGTGCCGCGAAAACCGGAGATTGATTTAATGAGTGGCAAAGTGTGCGAGGTTTGAGGATTTTTACCCGCCGTAGCCTTCCTTTCTGCCAAAATTTGGTTCGCAAGGGCGAAAGCGGGGTGGACTTTATTCGAAAAAACGGATGCAAAAGTAAGCAGACTTTTAGGAAAAAAGTCACGTAGTGGTCCCGAATAACTCGGGATTTATAGAAAACGAATTTGCCACATTTTTAGAACCGCGTAGCGGCGGCACCGTGTCACCACTACGCGGTAGGTCCGTCGGCCGGACACAATGAACGAGGACTTGCCTTTTTTAATCGGCCCTTCGAGCGTCAGTTTGGAAGCGATCAGGCCTATGGATCCCTCCCCGTGAAACTCATTTTCATTGCCTTCCTTCATATTAATTTCAATCACCTAGGATAAGCGTCCCCCGTAACGCGCCGGGAATCCGCCTTTTATCAGCGACACGTCTTTAACTGCATCCGGATTGAACACCGAGAAAAATCCACGCAACGACCGCTACGACGCAACGTTATGGGAATCAAGCATTAAACCATTGCATCGTAGCGGTCGTGGCGTGAAATAATTTTGCCCTGCACTCAGAAACTCAAAGCACTCGATTCACATCAAATTGCTCCAGATAATCGGCCACACGTCGCAGAAAAGAACCTCCCAGCGACCCGTCCACCACGCGGTGGTCATAAGAAAGGGAGAGGAACATCATCTGCCGCACCGCGATCACATCACCGTACTCCGTTTCGAGCACAGCAGGTTTTTTACGAATAGCGCCCATCGCCATGATGGCTACTTGCGGCTGGTTTATGATCGGGGTGCCCATTACGTTTCCGAAGGTACCCACATTGGTCAGTGTGAACGTACCGCCTTGAATATCATCAGGTTTCAACTGATTGTTGCGTGCGCGATTGGCCAGATCGTTCACCTGTTTGGTAAGTCCGGCCAGATTGAGAAAATCGGCGTTTTTGATCACGGGCACGATCAGGTTGCCACTCGGCAGCGCTGCAGCCATGCCGATATTGATGTCTTTTTTGAGAATGATCTTCGTGCCGTCCACGGATATGTTGATCATGGGGAAATCACGAATGGCACGCGCCACGGCCTCTACAAAAATGGGCGTAAACGTGATATTCTCGCCGTATTGTTTTTTGAATCCATCTTTAACACGGTTGCGCCAGTTCACCATATTGGTCACGTCGGCCTCCACGAAAGAAGTTACGTGTGGGCTGGTGTGTTTGCTCATCACCATGTGGTCGGCAATGAGGCGGCGCATCCGGTCCATTTCAATGATCTCGACGTTGCCCCCGATGCTGATTGGTGGACTAGTGATTGGTAGACTAGTGACCGCCACCTGCGGACTGCCACTGCCTACTGCACTTTGTCCACTGCCACGGTTGGCGACATAGGCCAAAATGTCCTTTTTCGTCACCCGGCCTTCTTGTCCTGAGCCGGGAAGCCCATCCAATTCCGATTGTGCGATGCCCTCTTCTTTGGCGATCGTACGCACGAGTGGGGAGTAAAAGCGGCCCTCTCCGGATTTCAGACTTTGGACATTGGATGTTGGACCTGAGGCGCCCGATGAATTAGCCGGAACATAAGGCACTTCAGCCGTATTGGCGCTGCTGCTGCCCCCTTCCTTGGCGGGTAAACCTGCCGACTGGGAACTGCCACTGCCTCCATCCTTGACGGGTAAACCTGCCGACTGGGAACTGCCACTGCCAACTGAACCTGCCTCCGTTTCAAGAATGGCAATGGCCTTATTAATGGCCACTACATCGTTTTCTTGAAACAGGATCTCTACCAGTACACCTGCCACAGGGGAGGGTACTTCTGAGTCTACCTTGTCTGTAGCAATATCAAGCACGGGTTCATCGAGTTCGATGCTATCGCCGATTTTTTTGCGCCATTTGAGGATGGTGGCCTCCATGATGCTTTCGCCCATCTTGGGCATCACAAGTTCTACGCGAGCCATGTTGTGATTGAGTGAATGGGTGAATGAGTGAATGGGTGAATGAGTGAGCGAGTCGATCTCGTTCGTTGCACACCATCATTAAATTGATAAGATATTTGGTCAAAGCTTGCTTTATCTGCAGGGTCCTGGTATCAGAGCACCTTGGGCACGGCGGCTAAAGCGGGGGCAAAGGTAGTAATTGTCCTATTCTCTAATCCCTTTACTGAACGCCCTTGCGAGTCAAATTCCGCACAGTTGCCAGATTTTCGATTTTTGTGTGCATTTTTGCGCATCCAAATCAGTATTTCTACACTCAATAATTTGACAGACAATGGCTTTTGAAGTTGAAGGCAAACTACACCGCGTCTTCCCGACCGAACAAAAATCTGCCAATTTCGCAGCGCGAGAGTTCGTGCTCGAAATTCCGGATGGCAATTATCCACAACTCATCAAGTTCCAGGCCGTGCAAGATCGTTGCGGAATCCTGGATAATTTCAACGAAGGTGATCAGGTACGCGTTTCGTTCGACCTGCGTGGCCGGGAATGGAACGGAAAATATATGACCAATCTTAACGCATGGCGCATGGAGGCCGGCGGCGGCGAAAGCAGCAGTGTACCAGCCCAAAGCTCCAGCCGCACCAAAACAGCCCCGGCCGGAGATAATTTCCCCGCTGATCCCTTCCCGAATTACGCAGACGCACCTCCAGTCAGCACCGATGATCTACCATTTTAAAGTCTATGCATAAATCATCAGCCCGCTCGACTTTCTGATTTGGCAACGCCGCCCACGAACGCCCATGGCGTGTGGGCGGCGTTGTTGTTTTGCCCATAGATCCAAACTACTGGACATTTCTGAAATGGAGACTAAAGCAAAATGTCCAGTAATTTGCCCCTAAAATCTTTAAAAATTAAACAAATGGCAACCATTCGCTTTTGGCTCCGTGCGTTTTTGCCCTTTTGCTTTCTGGTCAATGCCGCTGCACAAGCACCTGTCATGACGACCATTTCCAGTCGATGGCAGGATTCTTTTGTAGAATGGGAGATCTTTTCCATGGTCAAACAGCCCGATCTGGAAGAAGGCGAGGCGCCTGATGAGGAATATTACGGTGAATTAAAACTTCGTTGGCTTAACGTCCGGGAGGACTGGTCAGAATGGGATTTTGATCTCGGCGGACAGCGTGGTACCATTCGTCAAAAATGGAAGGATGACCCGCAGCAATGGGAACTTCGCACCTACTCTGGCGCTATAATTACCATGCGCACAAGTTGGAACGGCGATTTCAAAGTATGGCGCGTGTCAGACAACACCATTACCCTGAACATCCGAAGCAAATGGACTACGCAGCTCGACGAATGGCAGGTGCAGGATGATACCTATGGAAACTTTTACCTCTACACGCTCCGTACCCGCGATCCGCGCGATTGGGCGATCGAGGATAATTTGGATCCCGCCATTTCCGAAGAGATGAAACTGGCAATGATCTTTTTGGTCATTTTCAACAGCAGCCCAAAAATTTAAATGTCTGAACTCCGCCGCTCGCTCTCGCTTTACAGCCTCACGATGATCGCCATCGGCTGCACCATTGGCAGCGGCATATTTAGAACACCAGGCAACGTTGCTGTTCAGGTTCATTTACCAGAATACGTCATTGCACTTTGGGTGCTGGGTGGTGTGGTAGCCCTAGCCGGTGCGCTCACTTTCGCCGAAATGGGCGGGATGTTCCCCGGCGCCGGCGGACTGTATGTCTACCTGCGCGAGGCATACGGCGATGTGGTGGGGTTCCTTTATGGCTGGTTTATCCTTTTTTGCAGCACAGCAGGCGCTATTGCAGCATTGGCGTTGGTGTGCTCAGAACATTTGTGTTACCTCTACGGATCCGGGAAAGACAGTCCTTGGGAGTTGCCCCTGGCGGCCGGGATCATCATTTTTCTCACCATGGTCAATCTTTTTGGGGTGAAGATCGGAGAATGGATCGCCAATTTATTTGGCGGGGCGAAATTGGTGGGCCTGGCCATGATCATTGGCGCAGGTTGGTTTTTTGCCAATCCACAAGCTGAAGCCGCCAACGCCAGCAGCAGTTTTGCCAACACTCCACCCGACAATCTGATGAGCGCATTTGCACTCGGATTCATCGGGGTGCTTTGGAGTTTTGGCGGCTGGCAACACGCATCCTATATGGCTGGCGAAACCAAAAACCCGCAGCGAACTGTGCCGCGCGCCATGATCCTGGGCGCCGTTGTCATTACGCTGGTCTATGTGCTGGCAAATGTGGCCTACATGCGCCTGCTCCCCGTGGAACAAATCGCTTATTCCAAAACCGTTGCTGCCGACGCCATGAATACCGTCACCCCCTGGGGCGGCACCCTGATGGCACTTCTGATTGCGCTCAGCACCTTTGGAAGTATCGGGATTTACACCGTCACCTCACCCAGAATGTATTACGCGATGGCTAAAGAC
>JAUSMG010000286.1 GCA_030645295.1 Saprospiraceae bacterium
CTTTCAACAAATATCTTTTTAGCGGCGGCACAGTTACATCAACTGTGCCGCCGCTTCGTTTTTGAACCAAAAGGTAACTCAATTTCAATAGCGCTCCTTACCCCATCTTCGGATCCGATGCAAGCCCGCACGGAACACCACCCAAACGTGCGCTAGAAGCGTCGGGAAAAGTCCAAAATGATGGCGCATCACCTCAAAACGGTTGCGCAGGCTCTGTTGATGCCGTTTTTTGGAAAGTCCGCCCATGAGGTAATCAGTGACAATATTCCCAACATGAATGTTCTTTTCGCTTTTTTTCAGAATCTCAATGCACCAATCATAATCAGCGCAGAGTTCGGCGGCAGCGCGGTATTCGGGAGAAAGCGAACGGCGCGGTATGAATGACTGGTGTACTACGAGCATTCCACCCAGGTACTTTTTCCAGTCTAAGTGGGCAGGACATTGACGGGTACTGAGTTCGCTCATAGTACCGTGTGGTTTCCGTGCATCGTCTACCAGCATCGTTTCTCCATACAATACGCCCGTTTGTGGCGTAACCAAAGCGGCCATTTTTTCCAGGGTATCGGGAGCATGCAGCCAATCACCAGCGTTGAGGAATTGAACAAAATCGCCCGTTGCCATGCGTAGACCTTTATTCATGGCATCGTATAGTCCACGATCCGGTTCAGAAATCCAGCGCAAATGGGGCATTTTGCTGGCATATTCCGCTATGATCTTTACCGAACCGTCCTTTGAGGCGCCATCTACCAGGATGTATTCAACATGCGGGTAACTTTGTCGGAATACACTTTCCATGGTGCCAGCCAGGAGGCCATCACCATTATAAACAACCGTTATGATGGAGAATGTGGGGATCTTTGACATTGGATATTGGACTATGGAAACCGGAATGGAAAAAACGAATAAGATTTTTAAAGGGCGAAAGTAAGAATGACAAACCTTTGCGGCCTTCAACTTCAGCAACAACATGCAAAAACTCATAATTTTATTCGCCCTGCTATGCCTGTGTTCCCAGCAGTCTCTATATTCCCAAAGAACCAATAAATACTGGATTGAATTCAGCGACAAAAACAACTCTCCTTATTGTACCTGCCGCCCCGCAGAATTCCTTTCCGCCCGCGCCCTTGAGCGCCGTGCTTTAGCCAATATCGAGGTCGTTGAAAACGATTTACCGGTCAACCCCGATTATCTCAAGCAATTGAAAATCAATGGAGTCGAAATCCACAACAGCTCCCGTTGGCTGAACTCCGCCGCTGTAATGGCTGATTCTGCTTCCGCCGAACAATTGAAAACATTACCCTTCGTTCGATCCGTAAGCTACCTCGGACCACACCTCAAATACCGGAACCCACCCAATCGCCCCTTAAAAAGCCGAGCACCCCTGAAATCCAATCCGGCCATTCTGGGCGACGACATACCGATCTGGGGTTATGCCAGTCAACAGAATCAATTGCTGGGACTTCCCATTTTGCACCTGGCAGGGCATCGCGGCAAAGACATCTGGGTGGCCGTGATGGACGGAGGCTTTACCAATGCCGACACTATCCCGATGTTCGACAGTGTGGGACTTCAGGGACGGCTTTTCCCGGGTTGGGATTTTGTAGAACGCGATGCCGGCGTGTTTGAAGGGGCCCAACATGGCACTTCGGTGCTCTCCGTGATGGCCGCCGATTTGCCAGGGTATTTCGTGGGTACTGCCCCGGATGCCACTTATTTCCTGTTAAAAACGGAAGATACCGGCGGTGAATTTCCCATTGAAGAAGTAAACTGGGTGGCCGGCGCCGAGTGGGCCGACAGTTTGGGGGTGGACATTATCAATGCCTCACTGGGCTACACGAGTTTTAACGATAACCTATTGAGTCACACCTTTTCTGATCTGGATGGACGAACGGCCATTGGTTCGAAGGGTGCAGCCATTGCGGCCACCAAAGGAATGATCATTTGCAACAGCGCAGGCAATGAAGGCGATGGAACCTGGCGGTATATCGGCGTTCCTGCCGATGCGCCGGGTTTGATCGCCGTAGGAGCTGTAGGCAGTAGTAGTGACCGTAACACAGGTAATGGCACTGAAAGAGCACTTTTCAGTTCTTTTGGTCCGAGCGCTGACGGACGGATCAAACCAGATCTTGTTGCACCGGGCGATCAGATCGTCGTAGCCGGGAATGTCGGGATTGCGTTGGGGCTTTCCAGCGGCACCTCCCTGGCCTCGCCTATGCTCGCAGGGGCACTGGCTTCGCTGTGGAGCGCTTTCCCTGAAAAAACGGCAGCAGAGATACTAGACGCTGTTTATGCGTCCGCCGATCAGCATGAAAAGCCGGACAATGCGCGCGGGTATGGCCTGCCTGAAATTGCCAATGCCTGGATCGATCTGGGTAAAATGGTGGGCGGCAATGGCGGGATGTTCGGATTCAACAGCATTGGAGGCGAACTGACTTTTACTTACGCCAATGATTTTTTCAAACCGGGCGATTCGGTAGAGTTGCGCAACATTTTTGGGCAAAAAACAGCAGGGATCGTAGCCGAAATATTCCCAAACGAGGTTTCAACCCTGAAAATCAGTGGTTTGGGTGATTTGCCTGCAGGGCATTATCAAATAATACTGACCAGTCAGAAAGGGACAAATCGATTGGGGGCAGCAGCCTGGCGCTGATTTTATTGTTTTCCCTGCTGCTATCGGATCAGGGTAGTATTTCCCTTATACACCTCGCGCACACCATCCACATATTCCACCTCCAGGATCCAGACGTACACGCCGGGTTCGCAAGGCTGGTTTCTGAATGTACCATCCCAGCCCTTGGTATCATCATTGAAAGCAAAGTCTTTTAGCTGAAACACTAGCTCACCCCAACGGTCATATACTCTGAAATCCAGTGCTTTAGAACCGCTCTGGCCATGTACCAGCAAGAGATCATTGGTGAAATCTCCGTTGGGGGTAAAGCCTGTTGGAACGAATACTTTGCGCATTTTTTCCACGGAGACCAAAATCTGGTCTTCGGCGCGGCATCCGAGTGAGTCTGTTACCACCACCTCAAAGTAAGTCGGGAATTCAAGCGAATAAACCGATGGATTGCGGCAGTCCAGACAGCTTAACCAGATACTATCCGCCTGGGTCCAGGCATACTGCGGCAAACCATGGGCATTTTGTACGGTGGCAAACAATTGGGTATCCTGACCAAAAGGAATATGGATATCCGGCCCCAGATCCACCTGAATTGGGGCCGGCTGGGTTACCTCGATGGGGGCAATTACGAATTCACATCCGTTGACATCCACAATGATTGGATCGTAAGTCCCTGCCGTGATCCCGATCTGAATGGGGGAACCATTGAGTGGCTTATCGTCCAAAGCATATCTATAGGGTGGTGTGCCTCCTGTGCCGATGAGGAAAATCTTTCCATCGTACCCGCCATTGCAACGCGGCTGTTCCATGGCGGCGGAGCCTCCCAATGGTGCTGCAGGCTGATCGACGACCACTGAGGCTGGTGTGATACAACCATATGCATCGGTTACGCTCAGGATATAAGTCCCGGTTGGCAAATTTTGTATGGATGAAGAGCTTGCTCCATTGGCCCAGGCAAATTGATAAGGACCAACCCCGCCGGAAGGTATGGCTTTAGCGCTGCCGGTGCTTTCTCCAAAACACTTTACAGCTGTAGCGGTAACTGAAACACGCAGTTCCGTTGGCTCACCAATGGTTACACTGGAAGTGCCTGCGCACCCATTTGCATCGGTGATCGTAACGCGATAGGTACCCGCCTGGAGTCCCTGGGCGACTGAGTCGGTAGGCGTTGTGCCGCCGTTCCAGAACCAGGTGTAGGGTCCGGTTCCGCCATCAGCTCTTGCTGAGGCCCAGCCGGTTGCATCGCCATTGCACTTTACATCCGCAGATCCTGTTGGAGAGGTCTCCAAAGGAAGTGGATTGCCGACCGGCACTGTAGTGGTCGCGGTACATCCAAGAGCGTCTGTAGCCGTAACGATATAGGTCTGGCCTCCCTGGAGCCCTGTGACATTGGCGCCGGTTTTAGGAGGTGTTGTACTCCATTTGTACGTAAAGTCTGCAATATTGGCTGGTGTGGCGCCATAAAAAATAGAGATCACAGCACCTGTGCCATCGAACCCATCATGACAGCCGGGCGCCTGAGCTTCGGCGTGGGTGTTGAGTTCCTGTTGCTGGTGGATAAAGGTTTCTCCGCTGATGATACATCCATTTGCATCAGTGATCGTAACGTGGTAGGTTTGGGAAGCAAGGCCGGTAGCGGTTTGGGTAGTTTGATTGTTCGCATCCCAGAGATAAGAATAAGGCGAAGTCCCTCCGGAAGTTAAGGCGGTTGCAGTTCCATTCGTGCCAAAGAAGCAAATGGTATCGGAGGTTACTGGTAAAGCGAGTTGAAGCTCCGTGGGCTGATCTACACTGGTCGTCAGGGTGCTGGTACACCCGTGTGAATCGGTTAGTGTTACCGCATATTGGCCGGCAAAAAGGTTGGCGATATTAAGTCCATTGCCGGAATAACCGTTCGGGCCAGTCCAGGAGGCGCTGTATTGCGGGGTTCCGCCAGCGGCGTCCAGATGAAGTGCGCCCGAGTTTTTACCAAAACATTTGACGGCCTCGGGCGTGGCAAAACTGGTCAGCAGCGCTGGTTCTGTTACGATTTCTGTCTTAACTTGCGAACAGCCATTTCCGTCCGTAGCTGTAACTGTATAGGTACCTGCTGCAATGCTGTTAATGCCTTGATTGACCTGACCAGTGTTCCACACAAATATGAATGGTGTGGTTCCACCCACTGCGTAAGTGGTCAATTGACCATCGGACAAGCCAAAACAGGATGGACTTCGGTTCAATGCAGTCAATATCTGTATCGCTGCAGGTTCAAGTACGTTCATCGAACTTGTTTCTGTGCATCCGTTTGCATCCGTGATGGTGACGCTATATGTTCCGGGCAACAAATTGGAGATGCTGTCGGTCTGAAGCCCATTGTTCCAAAGGAAAGAATAAGGCATCACACCACCGAGTGGATACACTGCAGCCGTACCGGTAGAAAGGCCAAAGCAGGTAACATCATTGGGAGAGGCTGTTGCGAAGAGTTCAGTAGGCTCCGTGAGTGTCACGGAAGAAGTAGCAGTACAGGAAGCTCCAACACTGGTTACCGTCACGGTATAGGTACCGGGGTTAAGGTTGGTGATGGTAGCTGTGGTTTGACCCGTGTTCCACAGGTACATATTGTTGCCTGATGCAGAGACTTGAAGGCTTCCTTTTTGACCATAACAAGTGATGGGTTGCAATATGGTCGCAGCAGCAGAAAGGGATCCAACGCTTAGTGCAACGTCTTCTGTTACCGTACAACCATACGAATCGGTTGCGGTGACGTTGTAGGTGCCTGACTGTGAGATGATTGCAACGGGATTTGGACAATTTGTGCAATCCAGACCAGTGCCTGGCGACCATTCATAAGTCACATTATAACTCGGTTCAAAGGTGATGGTCCAGTCGAGCAGTGTACCGAAAAGATTATTTTGATCATCGGTCACCCGCAAGCGCCAGTTGCCATTGGCAGGTTCTCCGTAGAGATCTGACCAAGGTCCTTCTGGCAGCCAATCGCCGGTAAAGGGCGCGGCAGTTGCCGGAGCAAATGGTCCCGGGAAACTGATTATAGTGGTAGCGGTTGGGGTGAAGCAGGTATTGGTGTAGTTGTCACCGTTCGCGCCATTGTCGGTGGTCAATTCAAGCACCACGTTATTCGGGGAAATGAGGTAAGCGTCAATATCGTCATCAAAAGGGTGCACGATATTCATGCAAACAGACCGAATCACACCAGGCCCGACGATGGGAGGCTGAACGCCGAAGACCGAGACGGAGGAATTGACAACACCACCAGGGTTTGGAATAGGATAATCCTGGCTATTCGTAAACGTAGGCGGTGGTGGCACCGGGGTTGGAACGGTACCATTGAGTATGATCGGGGTATTGGGTAAGCAGACAGAGGTGTCGTTCAGGATTGGCGCCTGCAAGATCCGGTCTCGGATAAAAAGGAATACAGTGTCCATATTGCATGGATCCACCTGAACTGAAATACCAATGGACTCGGGCGTTTCAGCGATCCCATCTTCAAAAGCAGTGATGGGCACCGTGATCGTGGATTGTCCGGCAGGTATGAATAAATTGGATGGAATTGCCTGATAATCAGCGCCTGGAGTAGCGGTACCAAACACATTGAAAACAATGGGGAAGTTTTGCGCACGGATTTCCGGCAAGGTAAAGGTTACCGAACCGGGCACACAACCCTCCGCAATGGTACCATCGGCACTCACGGTAGTTGCAGTGGCGATCAAAGAACCTGTGCCAAAACTTTTTGCCTCCAAAAAAACACCGGAGTCATAGGCTGAGTCACCTACGTCCGCAATAGCCAGCTTAATGGTGTAAGGCTGACATGGAATTACAACCGCCATGGCCGTGAACGCATCGGTGAAGCCGTCGTAAACAGGTTGAAGGTTGGTACCGTTGTTGTCGTTGTAATATTGAACATTGAAGGGCGGACAGGGAGGGGGGGCATTGGGATTAGCAGGGTGTATGTTGTTGATACTCACCGGCAACATGGTACCTGGAACCCTTGCGATATTGGTAAAAACCGGGTAACCTGGTCCTTGAATAAAAAAGCCGAAAACATCATTAAAAGCCGTACAAGCATATTCCGGGTATTCTTCCGAGGCAAAACTGTATCGAAATCGCAGGGTATCAGAATTTGGAATGAAAGTGATGGTATACACCGCCACATCATTGAGCACGTCCGTGGCAATTGGCGCCAGACTAGCCTCTACCGAGCCACCGATGTTACCATTGCTGGCCCAGAAGGTTCCGACTTCAGAGGCCTCGCTGGCAAAGCCACTGGTAAGCAATATACCCCGTTCAATACCAATGGATTGTGTACCTCCAGAAAAATACCCCACAGCACGCGGGTCGCCATTGAACTGGATATTGGTAACCTCTACCCCTTCTCCCAGAAAAACGTTGGAGATAAGACTTTGTGGATTGTACGGTCCAGTGACGACATCTGTGACCTGAAGGAATTGCGCTTTGGAAGCAAAGGGCAAGGCAAGAAGACAAAAGACTGACAGCAGTAGTGTTTGTGTCGGGCGATGTATACAGTTCATCCGGTGAGTAAAATTGATTGGTTAAAAAAATCCTGTAACTTTTGCAGGAGATTAATGGCCAGGAACGGGAGAATTAAGCGGATTAAAAGTTTGCCCGCCGAAAAGTAGTGTCTTCTACCAATGCAGAGTACCACCTAAGGCCTAATAATTCATGTGAAGATACACCACAGGCCCCAAACGATGCAAATTGCTTAAAACAAGAACATAAAAAGAAAAACGCAGGATCCCAGTCATTGGAAACCTGCGTTTAGATTGTGTAGCGCGGGGGAGACTTGAACTCCCGACCTCGCGATTATGAATCGCGCGCTCTAACCAGCTGAGCTATCGCGCCATGCTTTTTCAAAAGCGGGTGCAAAGGTAAATCGATAAAACATTTCTACAAACCTCATTGCAAAGTTTTCCAATACTTTTTCAATCTGAGCTGAGCTGGTACCGGATGACTCCAGCTTAATCTTTTGGCACTTCCACCTGATACCCTTCTTTTCGCAACAAGGTCACCACGCCGTTCGGTCCGCCGAGGTGACCCGCTCCAACCGCAAACAAGGTTGGTTTATCGGCCATCATGCGGGCCATGACGGGGATCCAGTTTTGGTTGCGTTTTTTCAGCAGGATATCTTCGTACTGTCCCATGCCACTGTCTTCACCGATCAAGGCTTGCATGGCCGTGATATCTTGCTCGCGGTACAACCGGAGCATCATGTCCAGTTGACCTTCCTCCGTACTTAAGGTATCCATACTGCGAAGTCCATCAACGAGCATTTTGGCCTGAACTTCGTAAGGAATGCTATCGAATACCGCCATTTGGTAAGCTGCCGTTTCCAGGCCGGAGGATTCAAGTTTCCGGTTTTTGCTCATTTTGTACAGTTCCATTTCCACCGAAGTGATGGCAGCGCCCGCAGCCGGACTCTCTTCATCTGAACTGAATAAGGTGCTGAGGAACATTGGTTTCATCCGTTCGAACATCCCGCCTGGCAAACCTTTTTCGGCCATTTTATCTTTCACCAATTTGTAATCTTCCGCATTCAACAGGTCCTTCAGGGTCTTGCCGCCCGCCATAAACGATTTGGTGATCAGACTCATTTGACTGCGCAGATTTGTCATCTCCTTCATGTCGATCTCGAAAGCTACACGACGCACATTATCCAAACTTTCCCGTACCGACCCGGGGAGTTCAAATTCGTTTTTTGGGATCATGTGAATGGTGCCGTAGAGGAAAGAAGGCTTTTTGAGCCCTCTTCCACTGATCTTCCAGACCAGCGATTTCTCGGTCGGAACGATGTTTTCTGGCGTGTATCGAACCGCTTTTTCAGCGGGCTTGCAGCCAAGTGCCCCCAAAATGAAGGCGACCAGTAATATT
>JAUSMG010000299.1 GCA_030645295.1 Saprospiraceae bacterium
CGCCTTCGCCCTAAACGGGCTATGGCGGGTAAACCAATATACCACTCACAATTAAAATGGCAAATCAAAAATCGGATGTAGCAGCTGTGGACGCGCTCGCGCAGGCCTACAAAGACCTTTCAGCAGAGATCGGTAAAGTCATCGTAGGCCAGGACGACGTGGTGCGGGCGGTCATTATCTCTCTTTTTTCCAACGGTCACGCCCTGCTGGTAGGGGTACCGGGTCTGGCTAAAACATTGCTGGTCAGCACCATCGCCGAAGTGCTCGACCTTGATTTCAAACGGATCCAATTCACCCCCGACCTGATGCCTTCTGACATCACGGGTTCCGAGATACTGGACGAAACCCGTCATTTCCGCTTCCTGCGCGGCCCGATTTTCTCCAACATCGTGCTGGCAGACGAGATCAACCGGACCCCGCCCAAAACCCAGGCAGCTCTGCTCGAAGCGATGCAGGAGCGCTCTGTCACAGTGAACGGTCAACGCCATGAATTGCCATCCCCGTTCTTCGTGCTCGCCACCCAGAACCCCATTGAACAGGAAGGTACTTATCCGCTGCCGGAAGCACAACTTGACCGTTTCATGTTCAACATCCCACTCACCTACCCTACCTATGAGCAGGAGGTGGAAGTAGTGAAAAACACGACCTCTTCGCGCGATGTGACCCTAAAGCACATCCTCAGCAGCGATCAGATCAAAGAATACCAACAACTTATCCGCAAAATCCCCGTGAGCGACAATGTGCTGGAATATGCCGTTGCACTCGCGTCCAAAACACGACCCGGCACAGCCCGCGCTACCAAAGAGGCCAACAATTACCTCGGCTGGGGCGCAGGTCCTCGTGCTAGTCAATACCTGGCTCTTGGCGCAAAATGCCACGCAGCCATCATGGGCAAATACTCACCCGACATTGAGGACGTGCAGGCCATCGCCAACCTCGTGCTGCGTCACCGTATTGTGCGTAACTACAAGGCTGAGGCCGAAGGTGTGACGGAGGAAAACATCATCGAGGCCATGCTGTAGCGCGAAATTTTGACACGTTTACGAAACCTTCGAGGTTTCGTAAACGTACTCTTGCACACTCATTCCGCCACAAACCGAATAGACAGCGAATTCACGCAGTGCCGGGTATTTTTCTCTGTCATGCGTTCTCCTTCAAACACGTGGCCGAGGTGGCCTCCACAATTAGTACAAACGATTTCCACTCTTTTCATTCCGAAAGTAATGTCGGTATGCCGCGTAATAGCGCCGGGTATCTCGTCATCGAAGGATGGCCAGCCGCAGCCACTGTCAAACTTGTCGGTGGAATTGTACAAGGGTGCATTGCAACGCCGGCAAATGAAGTGCCCCTTTGCTTTGAAGTTGTTGTATTCGCCAGTAAATGCCCGTTCTGTACCTTTTTGGGCGATCACGTATTCTTCTTCGGGGGTAAGAGTGTTCCAGTTTTGCGTGTTCTCCATATTTTTTATTTGTTAAAACGATCATCCGTTAGCGCCTCCAAAAAAGATTTCAGGTCCGATTTTTCCTCCACGGTAAGTCCAAGGGGTGCATTGAGCAATGTATCGCGATTGATCCCTCCCGGCACCGTTTGGTTGGGTACGTCATAAAACTCAATGACCTCTTCCAGGGTTTGGAACATGCCATTGTGCATGTATGGCGCGGTAAGCGCCACATTTCGCAGACCGGGCACTTTGAATTTACCAAGATCCGTGCTGTCGTGGGTAACATCGAACCTGCCCCGATCCGCCAGATTACGGCGGCCTGTGTATAAACCCACATTGCGGAACTCGTCACCTGTGAAGTCCGGCGAAAAATGGCAGTCGAAACACTTCCCTTTTTTCATAAACACCTCGCGGCCCCGCACAGCCGATTCGCCCATCGGGTTTGGCTCGCCTTGCATCCATCGGTCGAAAGGGGTATCGGAGGTTTCCAGGTTGCGTACAAACGCCGCTAAAACCGCCGCCAACTTATCGGCATCGGCCGAAACGCCGTAGAGTTGGCGGAATGCTGCATCATACGCTTTGTGATTTCTAAGCCTGGTAGTCACGAGGTCGAGTGTAGCGCACATCTCTACCGTATCCTGAATGGGCATCAGTACCTGTTGCTCTAGCGTTGCTGCCCGGCCGTCATAGAAAAAATGAGGTCTGGAGCTCATATTGGTAATGCCCGGCGAATTACGTTTTCCGAGCCGTCCACCCACACCACGGCTGACCAATGCTGTATCACAAAAAGCAAATTGCGGAATATGACAACTGGCACAGCTGATCGTACTGTCCAGCGAAAGGATAGGATCGGAAAAAAGCCGCTCCCCAAGTTGCTCCGGCGTTTGGACAGGCCGATCGGCAAAGGAAAGCAACAGGAATGCCAGCAGGAAAAAGCCCAAAAAGAGGTGGCGGTTTTGCATAAGCGCAAAGGTAAGATGGCCGACAAAACAAGTGTTCAGCATTTTGAAACCATTTGATTTTAAAGGGGTTTGTTAACTTTGATTTTCAAAACCGATCCACATGTGTAAGATCTCTACTATCCCGCTGCTTTTTTTAGGGGTATTGACCGCCCTCAACCCCCTTTTCAGTCAAGGACCTGCTCCGGACTTCACCGTTACTACCTCAGACGGACAAGTCAGGATGCTTTATCAGGATTACATCAACCAGCAAAAGGTGGTGGTAATTGAAGCATTTTTCACCACTTGTCCGCCTTGCGCCACCCATGCGCCGCTTTTCCAGAACCTTTACACCGCTTCCCTGGCTGCCCATCCTGGAAAGGTCGAGTTCCTGATGCTGAGTACCCTCATCACCGACACCAATGTGAAAGTGGCGCAGTACAAAACCAGCAAGGGACTCACCATGCCCGGTGTGGGTAAAGATGGCGGAAGCATCACGGCTTTGCAACCTTATCTCAACGGCTTGTACGGGCCATTCCAGGGGACCCCGACGTTTATCGTCATTGCGCCTGGCACCGGAGCCGTGACGTTTGACATTCGCGGCAATTCGCCCAGCCAAACCATTGCCCTGCTCCAGCAAAAGATCGAGGCGTTTTTCCCAAAAGAATGCAGCCTTGAAAACCCTTTCGGCGCCTCACTTGAGGACGTGCAGATTTCGGTGGACGCACTTGCATTTGACACTGCTTTCGTTTCCCATGGCGCCTACGATCTTTCACAGGTTGGACCGCTCCAAAATGCAGCCTATAAGATCAAACCCTTCAAGACGGGCAGTTCCACCGGACTCACCACCTACGATTTGGTGCTGATGTCCAAACATATTCTTGCCCTTGAGCCATTGAACTGCCCCTGGCAGATCGTGGCTGCCGACGTGAATTGCACAGGAAGCATCACCACCTTTGATATTGTGACCGGGCGGAAAGTCATTCTCGGCATTTTGGATTCATTTCCCTGCGGTTCCTGGCGATTTATGCCGGATTCGGCTGCTGTTACTACTGGAAATTGCCAGAATTTTGTGGGCGTACAACTTGGCGATGTAAACGCTGGCCCCTGCAACGACAGCCTCACAACCCCTTCCGACAGTCGCTCGCTACCACAAGATCTGTTCTTCAGGGAGCATGATTTTCAAGCAGGGGAGACGGCCCGTATTGCTTTGTTTTTTACGGAAAATGCGGAATTAGAGGGTCTCCAATGTGCCTTTGAATTTGACCCTGATTTATTGAAAATCAATACTGTTCAAGGAGAAATACTGGAAGGCTTTGACCCGGAATCTTACCACCTGAGCGAAGGCCGTCTCGCCCTCTCCTGGCTTCAGCCACAGGGTCAACAATTATTGGCTGGATCAGCTTTGCTGACCCTTGAAATCAATGCAGCTCAAGGTGGGAAACTTTCGGAGTTGCTCCGCTTTTCGCAGGCTGGTCTGACGCCTGAAGTATACCATTCGGAGGGGCAGATTCGCCCGCTTCAGCTCTCAGCACTTCCGGCTGTGTCTACCTATTCTATTTCTCCCAATCCCGCGAAGGGCCTTTTTACGGTTCAATCCAATGTGGAATACCCCGCGGATTTTTTGCTTCAATTGTTGGATGTGCAGGGTAAGCTCATTTTTGAAAAAACAGTTCCCGGCATCCAGGGATTGAATCGCTGGGAAATAGAAACCGGTGCAATATCTGCCGGACTTTACTTTCTAAAAGTGAATGGCGAAGCGGCCGGGAAGGTAGCAGTAGCGTATTGAATAGACCGAAAGGAGATTTCGGGCGACTACGTTCCGCTATCTTTGCAGCACATCCTCCAACCACTCGCTATCTATGAAAGGCATAAACCGCGAAACCATCCTGCTTATCGTTGTAGCCGTGTTCGGCCTGGCAGGCCTGGCTGTGCTGCAATTTGCACAAAAAGGCCCCTCGGAATCTGAAGAAAAAGCCCTTGTTCAGGCTGAAAACCAACAAGTTAGCAGCGACGCCCAGACCTCAGCGAAGTTCCAGACCATCACGGGCAAGATCATGGACACCGATAAGCTTCCGGAAGCTGGACAGACCTTCAAATTTTTCCTTATTGAATCCACTATCGGGCCTGTTTATGAATTGGATCTGGGCGACGGAAAACCGCGACGCCCCTTTGTGAATGGCGTTGTGGAATGCATTTTCCCAGAACAAAAAAGTTTCCCCGTTACCCTCTACGCCCGGTATGAGAACCAGGAAGTTGTGCTCCAGAAAATCAATCAATTGGTTTTAGCACACAAGAAAAAAACCAATCCTGTGGGAGAGGTCGTGGATTATTGAGCTCTGGAGAAAGCGTGGGTAAAACGGGCTATGCCTCCTCCTTTTCAAAGTTCATTTTAAATCCGATGCGCTGATTCGGTTCTAAAACCACATCATCGTCGTAGTCTTCCCAAGCAGAAACATCAGTCACAAAGGTCTCGACATGACGCTGAAAGTAGGGCTCTTTAAGCTCTTCTGGTCGGTAAATTGCCAGGGTCTTTGGAGGCTGTGGTTGGCCATATTTCTCGATATAGGGGAATTTGATCAGCACCAGAATTTTGCCGTTGAATAGTTGCTGATACACCAACGAGCCATTCTGTTTGATCAGATCGCGTCGAAGGTCGTTGCCCACAGACTCCCCAAGGCCACTTTCTGAAGTCCCAAGGGTAAGTTCCACGGCTTCAAGGTTTTGAATATCTTCCACCTCCTGAATGGTGGCCGACAATCCGCCTGCCTCTGTGAGCGAACGCAGATGCGCTACGATGCTTTTTTTGAGTCCTTTCTTCCACGCTTCGCGGTATTTTTTTGTGTTTTGCAGCACCTCTTTGTAGTGCCCTACTTTGCGCTGAAGGTTAAGGATATCTTGTTCGGAGAGTGGCATAGATAAAAAATTGATATGATAATCTGGAGCGCATGTACACCCCGCAATGTTTTGAGCGTGGTGCAAAAATAGGTTTCCAGAAAGGAACGCGCCAAAAATAAAAGCAGCCCGTGGGAATACACGGGCTGCTTTTTGATTTTGATAACCAATAGTTTACAACGAAAACAACAATTCTCTGTATTTCACCAAAGGCCAGTATTGGTCGTCCACAATGGATTCCAGATCGTCTACAGCATCGCGGATAAGGTCCATCTGAGGCTTTACCTCATGGCAGAAAATACCTGCTTCTGTACGGATATCATTGGCATGGTGGGCACGGTCGTGCGCCTCATGCATCTTTTTCAATCCGCTTTGGATGGCTTCTACATTAACGATGATGCGTTTCAACAAGTCCACCTGTAATCGGCTGCTTTGCACCATATCGATCGAGCGCAATGCGCTGATATTCTGCGCGAGTTCTGTCTGATAACGCATTACAGCAGGGAGCACCTGTGTAATGAGAATTTCTTCCAGGGTCTTGGCTTCGATGTCCAGTTTGGTGCAATAACTGTGCAATTGAACTGCATGGAAAGCCTCCAGTTCAATCTTACTCATGACGCCCGATTTGCTGTAAAAATCTTGAGCCAGTTTTTTGCCCAACACGTCCAGCGCTTCAGGGGTAGTGGCAAAATTATTCAAACCTCGCTCAGCAGCTTCGGCCTTCCATTCATCCGAGTAGTTATTCCCCTCAAAACAAATCGCCTTCGATTTGCGGATGTATCCTTTCAATACGGTCAAAATAGCCTCATCCTGCCCCGTTCCTTTGTTGATCAGTTTGTCCACATCCGTTTTGAATTCCTCTAATTGCAAACCCATCATCCCGTTCATTACGGCCATAGGACCTGCACAGTTTTGACTGCTGCCTACTGCGCGGATCTCAAATTTGTTGCCCGTGAACGCAAATGGCGAGGTACGGTTGCGGTCCGTGTTGTCCATTTCCAGATTGGGCAATTTGGAAATCAGATCAAGCGCACGTTTTACCTCTTTTGCGTCCGTGTTTTTGCCTTTTGCGATTTGATCGAGCAATTTGCTCATTGCTTCGCCAATAAAAACCGATATTATGGCAGGAGGCGCCTCATTTGCCCCCAAACGATGGTCGTTGCCGGCATGGGCTATGCTTGCACGCAGGACGTCCGCGTATTTGTGTACCGCCGCGATGGTGTTCACAAAGAAGGTAAGAAAACGGAGATTTGTACCCGGATTTTTACCAGGCGAGAGCAAATTCACGCCGGTGTTGGTGCCCAGACTCCAGTTGTTGTGCTTGCCGGATCCGTTGATGCCCGCAAAAGGCTTTTCATGAAGCAGTACCCTCAGCTTATGCCGGCGTGCAACGCGCTCCATCAGGTCCATTAAAAGTTGGTTGTGGTCTACCGCAACGTTGATCTCCTCAAAAATGGGCGCCAATTCGTATTGGCTTGGCGCTACTTCATTATGCCGGGTACGAACAGGAATGCCCAGTTTGTGGCACTCCGTTTCGAGGTCGCGCATGTAGGCATATACCCGCTCTGGAATGGAGCCAAAATAGTGGTCCTCCAGTTGCTGGTGTTTTGCGGCAGGGCGGCCCAGCAGGGTGCGGCCGGTCATGGAGAGATCGGGCCGGGCATTGTAAAGTGCCTCATCCACCAAAAAATACTCTTGTTCCCAACCAAGAGTGGCGGAGGTTTTGGTCACCTCTTTGTCGAACATTTGTGCCACGGGCACGGTGGCCTTGTCCAGATACGCCTGCGAGCGCAACAGTGGCAACTTGTAGTCCTGGGCTTCCCCTCCGTAGGTCACAAAAATCGTTGGAATACAAAGTGTTTTACCTTCGCCCACGGCCATGATAAAGGCTGGGCTGGTGGGATCCCAGACGGTATAACCGCGCGCTTCAAAAGTGCTGCGCATGCCACCGGAGGGAAAAGAAGAGCCGTCTGGCTCTTGCTGCACGAGCGCAGAGCCGGTGAACTCCTCAATAACACGGCCATCATGGGTGAGTGTAAAAAACGAGTCGTGTTTTTCGGCAGTTTTGCCCGTGAGCGGTTGAAACCAGTGTGCAAAGTGGGTGCAATTGTGAGACTCCGCCCATTTTTTCATACCCAGTGCCACCACATCTGCGATTTCACGGCTAAGCTTTTGCCCATTTTGCACGGCGGCCTTCACCGTCAGATAGGCGTTTTCGGGGAGATGGTTTCGCATGGCTTCGTCGTGGAAAACGTTTTCGCCAAAGTAGGAGGCGATGTTTTCCACCACGCCTTCGCCCATATCCAGGGGAAAGGGCTCTATACGGTTTTCCATCGTCTGGAGTGCGTTGAAACGAGAGAGGGACATATTTTGCTACTATTGAATTGTGAAGGTTGAATGTCAGATCTTGTATTGTTGTAAGCAATGGTTAATGGGCGGTGGCAAAAGATTAGAAGGCCAAACCACAGCGTGTTTGACTGAAAACAGCATCAGCCGACAGAAAAACTACGTTGTCGGGAATCCGTAAAAAAGAAGGCGAGTGGGGAGATGGTTTTTGCGTCAGGGCGGCTGTTCCATTTGCCGAGCGGGGTCGGCAGCCAAATTGAACGAAAAGTAGAACGTCGCGAGAAAAGCGGCATTGTCAGTCGGGCAAATACGCTTTTGAAAGGGCAAAGTTAGCCAAATTGTTTAGGGATTGGTTCTGCGGTTTTAAATTTTCCTGTTTTCTGTTTTGCGGTTTAGCCAACAATCCTCCTTCGTCCCGAGCACTCGGGACTTCGGCGGGTAAAAAAAAGCCCCCCTCCTCGTACAGGAGAGAGGCCATCCCAAAAACCGATTTTAAAGTATGATCTTGTAAAATCGATGTCTAGTGATTGGCGATTGGTGATCTGATGATTGGTAACT